>CAYVLI010000475.1:0-2256 GCA_964452105.1 uncultured Nitrospinota bacterium | reverse complement strand
AGATCATCGCGCATGAGACCAACGTCACCAACGTGGTGGACCCCCTGGGAGGTTCGTACTACATAGAAGGCCTCACCGATAAACTGGAGGAAGAAATTCGCGATTTCATTAAAGCAATAGATGACCAGGGCGGCTACATCCCCGCCATCCGGAAAGGATGGGTATCGCAGAAGGTGCGCGAAACGTCGCTCCAGATTCAGAAGGAAATCGAGCGGGGCGAGCGCATACTTGTGGGTACCAACGCTTACAACGAGGAAACGGAAGACGAACACGTGGTGCAGCCCTTCCAGGTTCCCATGGACGAAGTAGAGTACCATCTGGAGAACCTGCGCACCCTTCGTGAAACCCGCGATGAAAAAGAAGTGAAGAGCCGGATAGAGCGGCTCGGAGAAGCCGCCGGCGACCCCCGCAAAAACCTCACCGAGCACATTATCGATGCAGTCAGGGCTGGAGCCACGGCAGGCGAAGCGACGGGAGCGGTACGCATGGCCCACGGGTACAAGTACGACGTGTTCGAGGCGCTGGATTATCCGTTTTAACACGGAAGAAGTCGGAGGGGTGAAAAAACCTCCTAAAAGGTACGACCTGTTCTTTGCCCTCCCCGTTGACGGGGAGGGTGTGGGTGGGGTATAGAACTCTTTACCAATCAGCCATCGACCAAAGGGATGGGGGGAATATGTCCAGAGAAATAGAAACCGTTGACAAGGCTTACTTCTCAAAAGCCGAAACCAGCGCCACTCTTTCCGGCATACCGCTTCAGAGGGTATATACTCCGGACAATTCGCCTCCCCTTGAATACCAGGAAAAGCTGGGCGATCCGGGCAGTTATCCGTTCACCCGTGGCATATACGGCGATATGTTCCAGGGGCGCTACTGGAGCAAACGGGAGATATGCGGCTACGCCTCCCCGGAAGCGACCAACCTCCGCCTGAAGGCGCTGGTCAAAGACGGCGCCACGGCGCTGAACGCCATCGGTGATTTCCCCACCAACGTCTGCATCGACTCGGACCATCCTTATGCCGAAGGGGTAGTGGGCGCTCAGGGTGTGCCCATATGCTCATACCGAGACGTTGAGGCCCTCACGGAAGACATCCCCCTGGACAAGGTCAGCTTCATGCTCACCTTCAATTCCGTCATCAACGTGCCTGCGTACGCAGGGGTAGCCAGGCAGAGAGGCATTCCCCTGGAATCCCTGCGGGGAACCTCCATAAACATCCCATGCCTGGCCGGATGCATCTATGGTCCTCGCCCTCACTACTATAAGGAGTTACCCTGGCGGCTGCGCATCAACATGGATCACCAGGAGTTCGCATTGAAAAACATGCCCAGGTGGAACTCCATGAACGTAAACGGTTACGCCTACAGAGAGAGCGGTGGAGATGCAGCACACGAAGTGGCCATCAGCTTCACCGAAGCTCAGGCTTACATCGATATTCTGCTGGAGCGGGGGCTGGGCATAGAGCAGATAGCGCCCAGAGTCAGCTTCACCTATTCCGCACACATTGATTTCTTCGAGGAAATAGCAAAGTTCCGCGCCGCCCGCAGGGTGTGGGCGGGAATAATGAAGGAAAAGTACGGAGTCAAGGACCCGAAGCTCTGCCGATTGAAGTACCACGTTAACACGGCGGGTGAATCGCTGCAGCACCAACAGCCTATGAACAACGTTGTCCGCGTGGCCATCGAGGCTCTGGCGGCCGTCATCGGAGGGACGCAATCCCTTCAGACCTGCTCCTACGACGAAGGCATAGACATACCTACCGCCAAGGCGCAGCGCCTGGCGCTGCGAACACAGCAGATTATCGCCCACGAGACAGGAGCGACCAATGTGGTGGATCCCCTGGGAGGCTCGTTCTACATAGAAGACCTCACCGACCGCCTCGAAGAAAGGATTTTGAAAGTGGTCAAAGAAGTCGAAGACCGGGGCGGGCACATCGAGGCCATGTGCGGCGAGTGGGTGGAGACGAGGCTCAGACAACTGGCGTTGCAACAACAGCAGAAGGTGGAGAACAGCGAGCGGGTGATAGTCGGGGTCAACGCATACACGAGCGACTCCGAAGAGGAAGAACCTGTAGAACCCTTTAAACTGCCCGAGGGGGAGGTGGAGAGGCATCTGGATAACCTGCGAAACCTGCGCAGCGCCCGCGAGAGAGAAACGCTAAAAGGGGAATTGGAGCAGTTGGGCGAGATGGCCTCAAAGGAGGGTGTGAACCTTACGGAACAGGTTCTCAACGCGCTCAAAGCCGGGGCCACATCCGG
>CAYVLI010000474.1:0-2260 GCA_964452105.1 uncultured Nitrospinota bacterium | reverse complement strand
GCCACGGAAGTCGGCGTAGCCACCGCCATGTTCAGAGACCTCATAGACAGGATGCTGGACCGCGGCCTGGAGATAGACGATTTCGCAGGCAGGGTGACCAACCTTTGCTCCATCGGAATACGCATAATGGAGGAGATAGCCAAAATCCGGGCCTTGAGAAAAATATGGGCGAAAATGGTCAAGGAGAGATACGGGGCCAAAAATCCAAGGTCCTGCCATATCAATCTTTCCGTTCATACTTCCGGTACGTCGCTGACTTATCAGCAGCCCATGAATAACATCATACGCGGGGCCATCGAATGCCTCGCCGGGGCCTTCGCCGGTTGCACGGCTTTCGGTATTTCGACTTATGATGAGCCACATTGCGAGCCCACAGAGTTCGCATCCAGGATGGCTCTTAACACAGAACACATCGTGCTCTATGAAACAGGCGCGGCCGATACGGTGGACCCCCTGGGGGGATCTTATTATCTGGAGCACCTTACCAGGAAACTGGAAGAGGAAGGATACGAGATATTCAACAAGATAGAAGAGATGGGCGGCCTGCAGAAAGCCATCGAGGCGGGATGGTACGAAGAGGTTCTGATGAAACAGCGCATGGGAAGGGAAGTCGCCATAAAGAACAAGGATATTATCAAGATCGGCGTGAATGAGCTGGTGATACCTCCCGAGGAAGAAGAGCCCATCCAGATACAGGAGATACCCCGAACCACCACGGAAACCATAATCAGGAGGCTCAAGGCATTCAAGGCCCGGCGCAACATGGATAAGTTAAAGGGTTCATTACAGGCGGTGTACCGGGACGCGCTGAAAGGGGGTAATTTCAACCTGATGCCTGCCATAATAGAAGCAGCCCGGAACAACGCAACGCTGGGAGAAATCTGGGGAGCGATTCGGATGGGCAGCGGTTTAAGCTACGACCCTTTCAACATGATCGAGCCACCCTTCAAATTCGATGATGCCTGAACATTAATGATGCCGCTCCCCGTTAGCACATGCTCCGCTGCCGGGGTAAAACATTGCCGATGAGGAATAGCAGATGGCCGATAAAAACAGGATAAGAGTGATAACCACCAAGATCGGGCTGGATTCACACGTCATAGGAATTATGCTTATATCAAAGGCTTTAATGCAGGCTGGTATGGACGTCATCTACCTCGGCAAATTCCAAACACCGGAGATGATAGTCAAGAGCGCCTTGCAGGAAGATGCGGATATAATCTGCATAAGCTGTTTGACCTCGAACTATCATCAGGTTTTTAAAGTGCTGGAACTGCTGAAAGAAAAGCAGAGGCAAGACATACCGGTTATCGCA
Organism: uncultured Nitrospinota bacterium; assembly: GCA_964452105.1. Classification (GTDB taxonomy): domain Bacteria; phylum JAUXIQ01; class JAUXIQ01; order JAUXIQ01; family JAUXIQ01; genus CAYVLI01. The sequence continues at coordinate 945 of CAYVLI010000474.1, read as the reverse complement.
GGCGGAACTATCCCCAAAAAGCACGTATCCGAGCTTAAGAGCGCCGGTGTCGATGAGGTCTTCCTGCCCGGGAGCGACCTCGACTCGATAGTCGATTACATCGCCGCCGCGGCAAGATGATATTTGTACGACCAAAAAGGAATTCAGCATGGAGGCACAAGATATGAATCAAGGACGCCTGCTCGAAATATCAGGAAATTACTGGGAAACCTGTACCCTTCATGCTGCGGTCGAGCTCGATATTTTTACGGCGCTGGGAAGCGAACATCTCACCAGCGAGGATTTATCTCGAAAGCTCGGTGCGAACGATAGAGGAATGACCATGCTTCTAAACGCCCTCACTGCCATGAATCTTCTGAATAGAAAAGATGATAAGTATTCCAACGCCTCGGTTAGCGCAACCTTCCTCTCAAAAGACTCCCCTCAATATATCGGCTACATAATAAAGCACCATCACCATCTGGTGGATTCATGGTCCAATCTCGCCCAGGCAGTAAAGACAGGCGCTCCGGTCAGAACAAGGATATCTCAAAGCGATGAAGAAGAGCGAGAGAGTTTCCTCATGGGCATGTTCAACCTGGCCTCAAACCTTGCCCCGGGACTGGTGAAGACCCTAAACCTTTCCCAGCGTCGCCGCTTGCTCGATCTGGGTGGAGGGCCCGGAACCTACGCCGTCCATTTTTGCCTGAACAACCCAAAGCTTAAAGCCACCGTATATGACCTTCCCACCACCATGCCCTTCGCCAGGAAGACCATTGAAAAATTTGGCCTGACCGACCGGATAGACTTCATTGGAGGAAACTATCTGGAGGATGACATAAAGGGAGCATATGACGTGGCCTGGCTTTCTCAAATTCTACACGGAGAAGGGCCGGAGGACTGCCTGAAGGTTATCCGAAAAGCCGTATCGGCGCTTGAGCCGGGAGGTATGATTATCGTCCACGA
>CAYVLI010000473.1:0-2261 GCA_964452105.1 uncultured Nitrospinota bacterium | reverse complement strand
AATTTAATCACCTGAAAAAAGAATTTCTCTCTACTTTTAGAAGAGGTTAGTCCACATACTCGCAGCGGTTATCCTGGAATGGGAATGGATTTCGGGGCTTGATTAACGGGGCGCTATGTTTGCGGCGTAAATATGGATGATCGATGGCGGGCTGAATTTCTTTACTCGAAAGAGGCAGGAGTAGTGAAGGGGGGTATAAACCTTGCCGCTATTGCCAGAGGAACTCAAAAACATACACGGCGCTCTGTCTCCCCAATCCCAGGTAGCCTGCTTTAAAAGCCACTGCGGCCACCAGCTCGTCCTGCCCGTCGTTATCCACGTCCTTCATGTAGATATCGGTTATGTATCCGCCGGTCTTTGCTGTTTGCCAGTCTTCGACCAGGGTAACGCCGTTCCAGCTCAGACCTACCAGATAAGAGTTGCCGTAGCCGCCCATGCTTTTAAAAGCTCCACCCATGGCATGCATATTGTTTGGTATGATGAGTTCCGGTTTCCCGTCACCGTTCAGATCGCTAAGGAGCATCCTCTGATTAACGGGCGACATGTTTTTTCTGTACTCATCGGATACGTCTTCTTGCGGGTCAAATAGCTTAGTCTGCCCTCTCGATCGTATTATTCTGCCCCCGTATGAGTCTGAGCTCCCCCATTCCTGCTCCCCTTTCCTGTCATAAAGGCCTATCTTGCCGTCGTCGCTCAAGGTCAGCACATCCTCGATTCCGTCGCCGTTCAGGTCGCCCAGAGCTATGCTGTAGATGTTGAACTTTCGGGGAATATTTTTCAGTGCGCCGTCGAGGCGCGCTTTTTTCAGCTTCTTGCCTTTCCATTCGTATTTCTCTATTTTCCCGAAGATGGGCCCTGTGGGCCCGGGATTTACCCATTGACTGAGCAGGATGGGCTCCTGGCCTGGCAGGTCCGCCACCCTGAATAATTGAAAAAGGTCGTGCTTGAGAACAGTTAGTTTATTCCCTCTTACCTCCAGCACGAAAGAGCGGACCTCTTCGTCAACAAAATTAGAGACGTAGATTTCGTCAACGCCGTTGCCATTAATATCGGCCAGGTCTACGGAAATGAAATAATTGCTCCCTTTGCCGCTGGTGTAAGTATGAATACTTTTAAAATCCGCTCCATCCCACTTCAATATCTCTATCCGGTCTTTGCCCGCCAGAACCAGCTCATTCTTCCCGTCGCCGTCAACGTCGCCCACGTCCAGTCCCACGATTTCGAAATTGAACTTCTTACTGGTCCAGTACTTCCCTTGAAAGACGGCCCGCTTGCCTCGCGGCGTTTTCCCCGCTGCGGCCGTGCTCTGCAGATGAGCCCGGGGCAGCGCTTGCTGCCGCACTTGGGTCTGGTAAGCGGGCGCGGCCGTGGTTCGAGGAGGGACGTAGGCGGCCGCGGCCTCCCGGGGCTTGACTTCCTCCAGCACCGCATTGGCCACCGCTATGGGTTCGTCGTAATGGGAGGATATGAGGCGGGATTCAATGACCTTGACCCCTTGAAGCTCTCTCACACTGTTCACCAGATACCATTCCGATGGGATGCCCTCCATGACCTTTTTAACTTTTGCTTCCCGGGATAGGTCTTCCGGTTTAAGCCCGTGCTCCAGCATCCAGACCTTCAGTGTGTCCGGGTCGTAAAGATTAAATCTGCTGGTCCTTTTCAGGGCTTTATAGAGCTCGGCGGTCATCGATTCTTCGTCCACATGCGTTTCTTTGTCCCGAGAAAAGAAGGGGAGGACCGCCAGCTTTATCTTGTCCGCCGAGATGCGGCCCATATCGCCTTTCCTGACTTCGATCCCATTATTCAGGGAGACGACTTCGGCCACGCAATAATTTTCCTTCACCTGGGTTATCTTGAGCGCACCGATATTTTCCTCGAAGTACCCCAGCACCTTACCGGTGTAAGGGTGCTTGAACTCGCGGCCTTTGCGGATGAGATCGAGGAGCGCTCCTTCCTTTATCCCCTCCCCTTCTCCCAGGTTCAAATAGACCTGTTCGTTCTTCACCTCGACCACGTATCCCTCGGCCTTGGGAAATCTCTCAGATATCTTCTCGGTTATCTTCTGAGCGGCGGCCACAACGGCCATGGAAACGTTGCCCTGTCGAACCGTGGCGGCCGCAGCAGGGTATGCGGATGGAGCGGGCTCGGCGGTTTGCCGAGCGGATAACGCTGGTAGTTGTACGTCTTTGGCCCTGGCTGCCGTGGCCTCAGGATATTTTCTCCTGAACTCTTTAGAGGGGGAATCCTTCATCCCTAAATAG
>CAYVLI010000472.1:0-2261 GCA_964452105.1 uncultured Nitrospinota bacterium | reverse complement strand
GAGGATTATCTCCTGATCTTCATCGTTCAGGGATGAATTGAGGTAAGGATGCTCTTTGAGGCAGATTGTGACCGCCTTGATGATGAAGGGCAAATATGTCAGGTGAGCCCCCCGTGCCTCGGCCCTGGGCTGAAGTTCCTCCCTGAGGTCCACCAGTTCCGTGGCGTCCGCTTCATCCATCGAGGTGACATGAGGGGCCGTGTACTTGGATTTCGCCATCTGCTTGGCGACCGCCCTCCTGACGCCTCGAATGGGGATGTGCTCGGTTTCTCCATATTTCTCTGATTCTACATGCGCCGGCGCCACAGTAATGTGTCTGGGAACGTTCAGCTTCTTTTCTTCCGAATACTTGAGGAGGTCCTCTCTGGTTATCCGCCCATCTTCACCGGTGCCCTTGATATGCGAGAGGTCTAAACCCTGGGCGCGAGCCAGCCTGCGCACGGCCGGGGTGGCCAGGGGCAGCCCCGCCCTCCTTGACGGTGCAGTTTCCATCGGTGCGGCCTTCGGCGGAGGAGCGGCAGGAGGCAGCTCTTCCTCGGCTTCCTCGAGCCTCCCGACCACACCCACTGAAGGCGCTTCGACTTCTTCCTTCTCTTTCGGCGGGGGAGCAGGAGGCGCTACTTCTGCCTTCTTCTCCTCAGGTTCGGAAGGCGGGGGAGCAACAGGCGCTTCTTCTTTAGCTGCTTGTTTCGCCGGCGCCTCGGCGACCTCCCCTTCTTCCTGTATGCGTATCATCACCTGACCGACCTGAATAATGTCCCCCGGCTGTGCCAGTATCTCCAGGATTACACCTTTACATGGAGAAGGTATCTCCACCACCGCCTTATCGGTCTCAACTTCCACAATGGGCTGGTCCAGCGCCACCAGATCACCCTCCTTCACCAGCCACTCGACGATCTCACCCTCAACTATGCCTTCTCCGACATCCGGAAACCTGAATTCAACAACCATGATTACCCCTGTCCATAGGGGCGGCATCCTGCCGCTCTCATTCAAATGCGGGGCTGGAACCCCGCCTGTTAACAAGTGGAGATTGCTAATAGTTCATGACTTTATCGATTGCATCCATAATCCTGACCGGGCTGGGGAGGTAGAAGTGCTCCCCTTTCAGGTAGGGAAATACGGTATCGAAACCCGTTACCCGCTCGATGGGCGCCTGCAGGGAGAGGAACGCTTTCTCGTTTATACGTGCAATGAGCTCTGCTCCCATGCCGCAGGTGCGCGGAGCTTCGTGCACGATAACCACCCGGCCCGTCTTTTTTACCGACTCCATGATCGTATTATCGTCGATGGGGAAAATCGAGCGGAGGTCTATTATCTCCACGCTGATCCCCTTTTCCGAGGCCATGCGGGCGGCATCCCGCGCCTCGCGTACCATGGAGCCCCAGGCTATGAGCGTGAGCTGCTCACCCTCCTGAACTACGCTCGCCGCGCCCAGAGGAATAGCATATTCCTCCTCAGGCACTTCCTGCTTTATGGCGCGGTATATGCGCTTGGGTTCCAGGAAGACGACCGGATCGGGGTCACGTATGCTGGACAGGAGAAGACCCTTGGCATCATAAGGAGTAGAGGGTATGACGACCTTAATCCCCGGCGTATGAGCCAGTATGGCTTCGGTGCTCTCGGAATGGTGCTCAGGAGCGTGAATGCCTCCGCCATACGGCATTCTCACAACCAGCTGCGCCGTGAAACGGCCCCTGCTGCGGTTCCTGATCCGGCCCAGGTGCGAGATAATCTGATCGAAGGCAGGATATATGAATCCCATGAACTGGACCTCGGCCACCGGCTTCATCCCTCCAATAGCCAGGCCAAAGGCAGTGCCTACTATTCCGGACTCCGCAAGCGGCGTATCCACTACGCGATCTTCTCCGTAAAGCTCCTGCAGACCGGCGGTAACCCGGAAAACGCCGCCTTCGAGGCCCACGTCTTCACCCAGGACCATGACGGTCTCGTCCCTGGCCATCTCCTGCTTAAGGGCCATGTTAACGGCATCCACCATGTTTATCTTAGCCATGGGAGGGCTCGCCTCCTTTCATCAGAATCTTGGTGAGATAGTCTTTCTGCTCTATCAACTCGGGTGGAAGTTCTGCAAAATGATAATCGAATATTTCCTCGGGTGATACCTCGCTCATGGATTCTGCTTTAGCCACCGCTTCTTCGATCCTGTTTGTGGCTTCTGACTGTACTTCCTCCTCGTATTCGGGCGTCCACAGGCCGTAGCGCTCCATATACTTCTGGAGGCGGATGATGGGGTCGTAGGG
>CAYVLI010000471.1:0-2263 GCA_964452105.1 uncultured Nitrospinota bacterium | reverse complement strand
GGAACGCCACCATGCGCTCCTGGTTCCGCCACAAGGAGATAAGCGAGTTTGAAAATGCATTGCGAGAAGGCTACGAGATAAACGGTCAGACAGCCTATTCCATATTATTAAAAGCCAAAAAGTCGAGAATAATAATGGTGAGTAATCTGTCAGACGAAGAAGTAATGGATATGTCCATCATACCCGCCCTCACACTCGAGGCCGCACTCTCCCGCGCCGAATCCCTCCTACCAACAAACTACACCTACTACCTCATCCCCGACGCCTCCAACCTCCTGCCGTTGTCCATTGTTTGAGGGAGTACGAGCAGGATGGAAGTTCTGTAGGAACGTATGCGATACGCCCATACCCGGCTATTAAAATAAACCGCGTGGCAGCAAAACGCCCGCCTTGTGTATGTCATTCTGAGTCGCGCCGAAGGCGGGGCGAAGAATCTCGCAGGATTATGAGCGACAAGGACGAACACGAGGTTCGCCCCTACGTTCGTTTTAACAGACCTGAAAAAATTGGAATTAAACATACTCCACACGTTTTGTGTTGAAACGTCATTATGTTTGGCATAGACTGCACGGGCGCTGAAGCGGGTGATGACGGATTCATGGTCTTGTATGAAGGAGCAAGGGATATGGGGGCAATTCTCAAAGGGATAAGGATACTGGACCTGAGCATCTGGATGCAGGGGCCTTCCGCAACGGCCATGCTGGGGGACATGGGGGCTGAAATCATCAAGGTAGAGCCTCTCTCGGGCGAGCCCAGCAGGGGCCTCATAGAGATAATGCGGAAGACGACAGACCTCAACATAACCTGGGACTTCTTCTTCGAATACTTCAACCGCAACAAGAAGAGCCTGGCCCTGAACCTCAAGGAGCCCAGGGGTAAAGATATAATTTACAGGCTGGCGGCGAATTGCGACGTATTGGTCCAGAACTTCCGCCTGGGGGTCATCGAGAGGCTGGGACTCGGCTACGAAGAACTCAAGAAGCACAACCCCAAACTGATATACGCCTCCGCCACAGGTTACGGAACAAAGGGGCCGGACAGCGCCGAGCCGTCTTTCGATTACATGGGGCAGGCCCGGTCGGGCCTCATGAGCGCCATCAGCGAAGCCGGAGTGCCGCCCATACGAATCGGAGGCGGCCTGGCAGACCAGATGGGGGCCATCATGCTGGCCTTCGGCATCCTGGCGGCTATTATCGACAGGGACCGCCATGGCATCGGCCAGAAGGTGGATATCTCACACCTGGGCAGCATGATGCATCTTCAGGGGCTGAACGTGCAGACCGCGCTGGCTACGGGACACAGCGTGCCCACCACCCCGCGAGACCGGGCGGGTAACGTCCTATGGAACCATTATCGGTGCGGCGACGGGAAATGGATTTGCCTGGGCATGATAGAGTCACACCGCTACTGGCACGACTTCTGCTCGGCCTTGGGCATCGCCCGCCTGGAGCGTGACCTCAGGTTCAGGGACACCGCCTCTCGGAGCAAGAACCGGGAGGAGCTCATCGCCATACTGGACGAGCGGTTCGCGACACGCACCAGGGACGAGTGGATGAAAATACTGAAAGAAGGAGGGGACTTCATTTACACGGCATTAAACGATTACGCCGACCTGGAAAACGACCCCCAGGCCGCACTCAATGATTACATAGTGGAGCAGGAGCACCCCGTGCACGGGAAAGTGAAGGTGGCCGGTTTCCCCGTTCAGTACAGCGAATCGCCTTGCAAAATTCAGAGCCATGCGCCGGAAGTGGGAGAACACAGCGAAGAAATATTGAGTCGGCTCGGCGGATATGGCCAGGCAGAGATAGAAGAACTGCTCAGGGATAACGTTGTAGCGTCCTCAAAATCGACTGCGGAAGTCAGGGCGACGGAACACGCCTGAGCGCGAACGGCACAACGGCATCGAACACCAATGCCCTCTGTTTAACTTCGTCCGTTAAGGCCTTAATATTCTCTATGGTATGCACTCCTCTCCTCCATTATCTATTTCAGACTGAAGTTAAAAAAGCTCCAGGCAATAGCAGCATCTGCCTGGAGCTTCATCGACTCATGTAGCTTTGCTCTATTCGTCATTGATACAGGGCTCGGGTCTCCTCATCCATGGCAGCGATATGCTCTTCAGCTTTGTCCGGACTGACGCGTTCCAGCGGGCCGTCGGGATGCTGAATGACAACTCCATTAGTGGTAAGCTTCTTGAAGCGTTCCGCTCGCTTCTTCTTGTCGGGATGGCACAGGAGCTGACAGTTGCCGCAGGTGAGGT
>CAYVLI010000470.1:0-2270 GCA_964452105.1 uncultured Nitrospinota bacterium | reverse complement strand
GTCGTGGCCGGTTCCACGGGTAAGACAGGCGCGGGCGTTCTGGCTGCCCTGGGTGCGCTGCGTTCTGGGGCGGGGCTGGTGACGCTGGCCGTGCCTGAAAGGTTTAACCTGGCCATGGAGGCCGCGCTCACCGAGGTGATGACTCTCCCCCTGCCGGAAACGGAACAGGGGACCATCTCGGCGGAAGCGGCGCCGATGGTAAAGGAAGCCCTCAAGGAAAGGGATGCCCTGGTCATCGGCCCGGGGCTAACCACACACCCTTCCACCCGTGATTTCCTGCTGGAAGTATTGGAGGGATGCGAAGTTCCTACCGTGTTGGATGCCGATGGCTGTAATAACCTCTCGGATAACTTAAAAGTCATCAAAGATAACAGGGGCCCGTTCCTCCTCACTCCTCATCCGGGTGAAATGTCGAGGATGGTAAAGCGTTCCGTGGCGGATATTCAGAGGGACAGGATTAAGGTCGCCCGAGATCTTGCCGCTGCCGTGGGCGCACACCTGGCTTTAAAAGGGGCCAGGACTATCGTGGCCGAGCCCGACGGCAACGCATATATAAACTCTACCGGCAACCCGGCCATGGCTACAGCGGGCATGGGAGACGTCCTTTCAGGCATGATAGGCTCGTTTCTGGCGCAGGGGCTAGGGCCGCGTGACGCATTGAACCTCGGCGTTTTCGTTCACGGCCGCTGCGGCGACACGGCTGTCCAGAGGAAAGGCAAGGCGGGCATCCTGGCCGGAGACTTGCTGGAGCTGATACCCGAAGTGCTGGAAGGCATGCGGCAGCCCGAGGGAAGGGCTTAGGCCGTGAACGAAAAGGTTGATCATGGTTCAACCGAGGACGAAGCACGATGCGTCACCCGATGCCCTGGAGAGACGGTATCACTGGGGAAGAGGCTGGGCAAGCTTTTGAAGCCGGGGGATGTGGTGTGTCTTTTCGGTGAACTGGGGGCTGGCAAGACCTGTCTTGCAGGGGGGCTGGTTGAAGGTATGGGAGCGGGAAAGGCTGCAGTGGCAAGCCCCTCCTTCATAATGGTGAACCAGTACATGGGGCGTTTTCCGGTTTATCATATGGACCTTTACCGCCTCGATTCGAGGGTGGATGTGGAAGATATAGGGTTCAGGGATTACCTGTCGGGAGACGGGGTGACCTTGATAGAGTGGGCCTCGAGGATAGAACGCGAATTGCCTTCGGATAGGTTGGATATGGTGCTGGCGCATATATCGGCAACGGAGCGGGAGATAAAGCTCACCATAAAAGGCCGGAACTACGAGGACAGGGTGCAGGAGATGTTCGCGGCCTTGCGTGGAGCGGTATAAGCTATGACGTAGTGAGGTGTCTTAAAAATACGTTTACGAAATGCAGCAGAGATTCTTCGCTTCGCTCAGAATGACAGGCTTGTTGCTTGCACTGTCATGCTGAGTCCGCCAGGGGCGTGGCGAAGCATCTCGCCGGTAAGTAGAGACAATCCATGAATTGTCTCTACAAGGTCGGGCAGCCATCGAGATTATTTAATATCATTTATGAGACAACATAGTAGGAGAGAAGAGCCTGATATGCTGTGTAAGTACAGGCTCATGATGCCCGCCTTGAAACATGTCCGCTTTCAAAGAAGTTGCCCATATTTTATCTATTTTGGTATGGTTTTTGTATAAATTCCACTTTACTTTTATCCCCTTTTCTGCGAAAATATTTTTGCGAGTAGAATAGCTGTTTTAATGAGTTATCTGGGGAAGCATATCTGTGAAAAGGTTAAGAATATTAATGGTGATACTGGCTCTGGGGATCGTCGGGACGATGGGCGCGTTGTTCTACTCTCGTTATACGTCCAGGGAATTCCCTCCTGAAATATCCGCCGGTGAGGCTTTGCCTGAGAACTCGCTTAATAATGTGCACCTGGTTCAACGGGAGGTCGGAAAGGTTAAGTGGGTGCTCAACACGAAAAAGGCTGATGCATACGATGGAGAAAGCCTCTTGTCTCTGGAAGGAGTGAACCTTCTCATAATTACTGAGAATGAGGGGCGTCTGCGGGTTCTCGGCGACCAGGGCAGATATTCTAAAGACAGCGGCGATTTCTGGGTGAGCGGTAACGTCAAAGTTATTTCCGGCAAAGGTTACGTGCTTTACTCCGATGCCGTGCATTGGGATGTGGACAGACAGATTATAATTTCCGACGGGCAGTGCAGGGTTGAAGGGCCTTCCGGTTTCATCACAGGCAAGGCCATGTCCGTTGATGTACAGAAACAGAGGTTGTACATAAAGGAAAACGTTA
>CAYVLI010000469.1:0-2280 GCA_964452105.1 uncultured Nitrospinota bacterium | reverse complement strand
GGGTTTATCCCGCAGGATGTGCTGGGCGGAGAGGTGCGCTTCGGTGATGCGGATGCAATGCTGGAGCTTCTGCAAAAAGTTGCCACCAGAGAAGGTTTTGGGGACATCCTGGCCGAGGGGAGCTATCGCATGGCCGAGGAGTATGGCCATCCCGAGCTTTCGATGTCCGTGAAGATGCAGGAGTTGCCCGCTCACGGCAGCCGCGGCGCCAAGGGACAGGGTCTGGCCTATGCCACCTCCAACAGGGGCGCATGCCACCTGCGTGGCCCCATGTACTATATCGAGAGTTTCGGCAGGTACGAGCAGCTCGACCCGTTGTCCACCGAGAAGAAAGCCCCCTGGCTCAAGACCCTTCAGGATCAGGTGGGCATAACCGATTCCATGGGGCTGTGCCTCTTCGTTCCCAACGAGCCGGAAGACGTGCACGCCGCCTATGTGGCATGCGCCGGCTCGAAGCTGACTCCGGATGACCTGAACAAAGCCGGTGAGCGCATATATAACCTGGAGCGGATGTTCAATCTCAAGGCCGGACTGAGCAAGGCCGACGACGCACTGCCGCCCAGGCTCACCTCCGAACCGGTGCCCGAAGGTCCTGCCGAAGGCCAGGTAGTCGAGCTGGACCGTATGCTCCCGGAGTACTATCATGTGCGCGGTTGGGATGAGAACGGCGTTCCTACGGCCGATAAGCTCCAGGAGCTCGGTATCTCCTGATTAAGTTGGAGTAGGGGCACGGCGCACCGTGCCCCTACAATCCAAGAGGACCATATTACAGTGCTGTTGGGTCTCCGTACCCGACAGTGAAGGAATTTAAAAGAAAGTTCCTATACTGTGGTTTTTCAAGGCAGGGTCGGTCGTGCCTTGATATTTCAGAGGGTCAGGTTCAAATGCTGTCGGGTGCAGAGACCCGACAGCACAGTGCGATTTCCTCTCCCTCGATGGGAGAGAGCAGGGGGAGGGTGAAAGATATTTTAAATTCGCTCTCCCTTAATCCCTCCTGTTCAGGGAGGGAAATGATCGAAACATATAAGTCACAACATCCAAATTCAGTTTTTTTGGAACCAAGAGGATAATGACATGGCTGGTAAAACCAGGCAGGTGATAATAGGCAACAGCGGTGCGGCATTAAGCGCACTCAAAGCCATCAGGGAGATGGACAGGAAGTGTCCTGTGACCATCATCACCGACCAGGGCGAAAGGGCCTACTCTCCTGTTTTGACAACCTATTACATTGCCGGTAAGGTTCCCAGAGAGAAGCTGTCTGTGACGGACAAATCCTTCTACCGGGACAGGGGAGTGGACCTCATGACGGGCAAGCGGGCGGTGGGTATCGACACCGAAGCCCGGAAGGTCGTTATAGATGACGGCTCGAAGGTGGAATACGATAACCTGCTCATCGCCACCGGCGCCTCCGCCAGGAAACCCTCCGTTCCGGGAGCTCATCTCCCCTTGGTGCGCACGCTCAGGACCCTCGATGACGCCGAGAGGATAACGGAACTGGCTGGCAAAGGGATTAAGAACGTCGTGGTTCTGGGGGCGGGTCTGGTCAGCCTTCAAACAGCGGAGGCCATATACGGCGAGGGGATGAACCTCACCTTTCTGGTGGGCTCCAGTCAGATACTATCGCAGAACGTGGATAGCGAGTGCGCCGAGATAATCAAGAGACGCCTGGATGCCAGGAAAATAGCCATCAATTTCGGCACGGACGCCGAAGCCATCGAGGAGAAGAAGGGCAAGGCGGTGGTTATCTCCAGGACGGGGGAGAAGTACGACGCCGATATGGTGATAGTCGGCAAAGGCGTGGAGCCTAATGTGCAGATCGCCCGGGAGAGCGGCATAACCGTAAACAGGGGTGTCCTTGTCGATGAATACATGAGGACCAGCGCCTCCAACATTTACGCCGCAGGCGATGTCGCCGAAGGTCCCGGCCTGCTCTCCGGAGAACGGGGCATCGTGGCTACCTGGTTCAACGCCTGCAATCAGGGTAGAATCGCGGGCATGAACATGGCCGGCAAAAGAGCGCCCTTCGCAGGTGGGCTCAACAGGAACATAACTTCTATTTTCGGCGCCGCAGTAGCTTCCGTGGGAGCGGTCAAGGGTTTGCGAAACGGTGAGGCTGAAGAAGAAGTGGTGATAGATTTGCCCGCCGAAGGCATCTACAGAAAGCTGCTGCTTCGGAACAACGAGGTGCAGGGCGCCGTCCTCATGGGCAGGACAGGCGATGCGGGGATGGCCGTGAGCCTTGTTCAGAAGAGAGTCAAGCTTCCCCCGCTGAATGAGCTC
>CAYVLI010000468.1:0-2288 GCA_964452105.1 uncultured Nitrospinota bacterium | reverse complement strand
GCTGCGCGGAACACAAGCGCTGTTTCGTGAACTCGGCGCGCAGGGAAGCGGCTGCCGCAGACCTGTTGGTGGTGAACCACTATCTATTGTTCGCCGACATGGCTCTGCGCAAGCTCAAAGGCGTCTATTCCGAACTCGCCATCCTCCCCTCGTACAAGCGTCTGATTATTGACGAGGCTCACACCATCGAAGATGTGGCTACTTCATACTTCGGCACTCAGATTACCAGACTGGGTCTGGCCCGAATGCTGGGCAGGCTTTACAGCCCCGCTGGAAGCGGGAGAGGACTGCTTCCGTATCTATTGGCTGCTCTTCGCAAGTCGAAGGGCAAGGGCCTGGCGAACATAATGAAAATCCTTGAACATGAAATTATCCCTTCGGTGAGCGAAACCGTCAACTATTCAAATACAGCCTTCGACGCCATCCTAAAGGAAGCGGCCCGATACAGCGGCCAGGGCTACCCCGAGCGCAAGCTACGCATGACACCCGAGGTCGTTGCATCCAGAGAATGGAGCGAATTGCTGGAAACGGATGTCGCCGAACTCACGGACAGGTTAAAAGACCTGGCGAAAGAACTCTACGAAACCTCCAAAAAAATCGAGCGCCATGCAGGGGAAACCCTGGCCGACCAATGCTTCGAACTCAGGGTCAACTCCGACAGGCTGGAGGCCGTGGCGGACGATCTGCGGCGTGTGCTCTCCGGAGGCGACATGGAAGAAGTGGCCTGGGTGGAAGGAAGGTCGGGGAATCGAGGCGCAAACATCGTCAGAGTTCTCTCTTCCCCCCTGAACATGGCAAATGATCTCGCAGAGAACCTCTTCGAGCGGATACCCACTATAGTGCTTACCTCGGCGACGCTGACCGTAGAAAACCGGTTTCAATACCTTAAAACCCGCCTGGGACTGGAATCGGAGAAAGGCGGTGTGGCAAAGGAGAGGGTGGAAGAAAAGCTCCTGCACTCCCCCTTCGATTTCCAGCGACAGGTCATCATAGGCATACCGATGGATATACCTGAGCCGGGGGATGAAGAATTCGACGAATCATCGATAGATGTCATCTACCGCATACTGGAGACCACGGGCGGTAAAGCTTTCGTCCTGTTCACCTCATACAGGCCGCTGGACAGGGTGTATGGTCAGTTGAAGGAGCCCCTTCGAGCGCTGGGCATAAACGCGCTCAAACAGGGTGAAAAACCGAGGCATCAACTTCTGCAATCATTCAAGAGGGACAAGACCTCCGTCCTTTTCGCCACCGACAGCTTCTGGCAGGGAGTGGATGTGGAGGGAGAGGCCCTGGAATGCGTTATCCTTGTAAAACTTCCCTTCCGCGTGCCCACTGAACCCGTTCTGGAAGCCCGGTGTCAGCTGATAGAGGAGCAGGGAGGAAACGCTTTTCTCGAGTATATCGTACCCCAGGCGGTAATAAAGTTTAAGCAGGGCTTCGGAAGGCTGATACGCAAAAGCACGGACCGAGGGGCCGTGCTCATTCTGGATCGCAGGATCGTAGAAAAGTTTTATGGCAGGCTCTTCATGAAGTCGCTTCCTCCCTGCAACACAGTCGCAGGAAACGCAGAGGAAGTACTCGAAGCCATCAGAAAATTCTTCGAAAATCAGGGATAAATGAGACTGTTGCTGCGGACATCGGCCGGTTCTTCATCGCCTTCATGTTGAGAAGGAGGAAGCGCCTTCTTGAAGGAAGGCCTATGAGAAAAAACACCGCCGGCAAAAGAATGAAACCGCTACCGAAGAGCCTTTACGCATGCGGCTGAACCAGCGGCCCGTAGAACTCCGGGCGTCGGTCATTTATGCGGTCGGCTTCCCACTGGCCGGGAATCTTAACCACTCTCTTGTTCCGTGCGGCTTCCGTATCAACTTCCGCGTAGAAAATCTCTTCCTTTTCCGATCCGGCCTCGGCAAGCGTCATACCGTCACAAGCTACGACCTTTCCACGTCCTATGAAGCGGTATCCCCGCTCCTCGCCCACCCTGTTGACGGCGATATAGTTCACACCGTTCTCTATGGCCCTGGTATTGATAACATGGTCGGGAATGACTTCCACGCCTTCGGGCCAGTTGGTGGGTAACGCAATCAGATCTGCCCCCTGAAGGGACATTATGCGAGAGCTTTCGGGAAAGCTCGCATCGTAGCATATATTGACGCCGAGTCTGCCTATATCGGTGTTATGGATGGTAAACGGCCTGTCGCCCGGCGCTACGAAACGGTCCACGCCCAGGAAGGGAAGATGAATCTTCCTGTACGATGCCATCAATCCCTGGGGTCCCATCAGGG
>CAYVLI010000467.1:0-2317 GCA_964452105.1 uncultured Nitrospinota bacterium | reverse complement strand
TCTTCAAAGCTGCTTTCTCCGGCGAGTATCATGGTGTTGCGCATGCGCGAGACCGGGGGGAAGCGGTAGGATTGCCTCCTCCCGCTTCCGGTGGAAGCGAGGCCCAGCTTGAGCCCTGAAAGCTTATCCACCATGAAGGATTTTAGAATCCCTTTCTCTATGAGAACGGTGCGCCGGGTGGGAGTCCCTTCGTCGTCGATATTGGTGGAACCCCATTCGTTGGGAAGAGAGCCGTCGTCCACGGCCGTGACCAACTCACTGGCTACCGCCTTCCCTCCCCTGTCCGCAAATATTGAAGCGTCCTGCGAAACGGCGTAGGCCTCCAGCCCGTGGCCGCAGGCCTCGTGGAAGATAACCCCTCCGAACCCGTTATGGATGACCACCGGCATGGTCCCCCCAGGAGCATATTCGGCTTTAAGCATGATGAGCGCCGTCTCCGCCGCATTGCGAGCCATCTCTTCGATATCGATCCTATCGTAGAACTCGAATCCCATGAGCGCACCGGGGGACATCCTTCCCACCTGCATCTCCGCTCCGCTGGAAGCCACGGCCGACAGACTCAGCCGCGTTCGCACCCGCCTGTCTTCCGCCATGAGCCCTTCACTGTTGGCGATGAGCACGTGTTGCGTCTCGTCCAGGTAGCTGACCTCCACCTGAGATATTTCACCGTGCGCGCCGCGGGCGGCCCTGTTTGCTCTTTCCACCAGGGACAGCTTTTCCTGAAAAGGGACGGACTCCGGTTGGGTCTTCACGGGGTGCAGGTCCTCGATTTCTCTTTTTTCGAGCTTTATCGTCCTTTCCCCTTTGCCTTCAGATACGGCTTCTGAAATGGTTCGAGCCGCATCCTCCAAACCCGAGGGAGACAGATCGTTGGTATATCCGTAGTATGATTGCAGCCCCTTGAATACTCTGATACCAGCTCCCGAATCGGTCCCCGATATGCTCCGTTCAAGCTTGTTACTGCTGAACTGGAACTGGTTTCTGTCCGTATTCTCAGCGAACAGTTCGGCGAAATCTCCACCACCGCCCAGGGCGATTCCCAGAACCCTCTCCATTAGTGCATTATTTAGCATAAATTTTACCTCTGCCGATGCAGGTCATCCCCGTCTTGGACTCGGATTTGTCGATAAGGGTTACCCCCCCATTGCCTTTAATGATGAATCATGGTCACCATGTTACAGGGGCACGGCATGCCGTGCCCCTCCACCTGTACGCATACGTCATTGTCTTTATCGCTGGGTCTTTTTGCAAGATTCTTCCAGCCAGTCCAGATAAGCCTTCAGACCACCTGTGACGGGAAGAGCTATTACTTCCGGGACTTCGTACGGGTGATGCTCCCTCACGTATTCAGAGAGGGATGGAAAAAGAGCGGAAGTGCTCTTGGCCAGCATGAGGACCTCCTGCTCCTTGCAGAGCTTCCCTTCCCAGATGAAAATGGAGGAGATGGCAGGGACAATGTTGACACAGGCAGCCAAGCCCCCCTCCACCAGTTCCTCACCCAGGGACTCCGCCTCTTCGAGATTGGGAGCAGTGATGAATACCACCACGCAGTCGCTCAAACCGGCCTCCGAACATCAATCAAGCATGGAGCGCTTCGAAAAATACAATCACTCGGGGATAATCATGGTGATCTCATCCTTGTTGATTATCAGCACCTCCGAAAAAGAAATATCTAATTCTCCGTTCAGGCTGGTTATTTTTGCGTTGAGGATGGGCAGGAATTTGAAGCTATTGTCGTTGAGGAAATCCGATAACCGGCTGCGATAGCCCATGGTGGATATCTTTATCTGTCCTTGCACCCTGTAACGAGCGGTAAGGACGGTGACATCCTGAATTCTGTGCTCCGGTTCGCCTTCCTGTAAAGCCTTATCTACGGCCATCGCAGCTTTCTGTTCCGCATTGAATTTATTTATTATTACCCCGCACTTCGTGCACTCATCGGCATCCGGTTGTTCGAATCCACATTTGGGACAGATCATTACCTACTCCCCCGCGTTCGCTTTGAAAATTTTGATTCCCAATCCTCATAGCAAGTCTTGTCGTAAAGTCCGTTGCTCGAGAAATAGCCCGTATGGAAGTTATTATATGCGAAAAAGTTTCTGGGTGTTATTCGAGATTGCATCAGCTACCTCTTGCAGCGACAGTCCCTTTAAGTTCGCCAGGTTCTCAGCAATGAATTTGAGGTTCCCGGGCTCGTTGTGCCTGTCCATGTTCAGGGGATATTGGCCCTCGATCGTTTTAATCAGGGTGGCCGGAGAGTCGCTGTCCAGCACCAGGCGCTCCAGTGGAATATTTTTCAGGACGTTGCGGACACGCT
>CAYVLI010000466.1:0-2323 GCA_964452105.1 uncultured Nitrospinota bacterium | reverse complement strand
TTGTGGACAGATTCACCCAGTGCCACTCCCTCTACTGGGGCAACTTCTGGGGCGGGGATGACTGCGTTCAAGAGTTCAAAAACGCGAAAGGAGAGATGCCCTTTATCATCCACATAGGAGAGGGCACAGACGAAGCGACCACTCAAGAACTCGCCAGATTGCATCGGATGGGATGCCTGGACTCGAACACACTGTTGATACACGGGATCAGCTTCGACGAAAAAGACGCCGAATTAGTGGCAGAGAAAGACGCTTCCCTGGTCTGGTGTCCCGATTCCAATATATTTATCATAGGGCGCACGGCAGACATTCCCCTCCTCATGAGCAAGGGCGTAAACATAGCTCTGGGTACGGACAGCAGTATGAGCGGAAGCCAGAGCATGTTCGACGAGCTCAGGCTGGCCGGAAAGGTATATCAAGAGATGGCCGGCAAACCGATGAGCGATAGACTGCTATTCGAGATGATCACTAAAAAAGCATCCTCCGCTCTGATGGTGAAAGATAAAGCAGGGCGCGTTGCGCCAGGCGCCTGGGGGGATCTCCTGGTGATGGAACCCGCGGACGAAGACCCATACAAGTCTCTTACCGAATCGACAGCGGACAACATCTATATGCTTATCTGCAGGGGCATCCCCGTTCTCATGGACGCAAGTATCGCACATAAGAGCAAACACCCCGGGCTGCAATACACAGCCGTTAAGCTAAAAAACAAAGAAATGCTTGTTGCCGGGGACCCTTTCAAGCACATACAAGACGTGTCGGACATTCTCGGCTACAGTAAAAAATTCGACTTCCTGCCGTTCGAACACTAAAAAAAGATAATCCCATACTTCCACCTTTTTTAATTCATCAGAGGACGCTATTCCTGTATAATTAAAGAGAAAGTCAGTGCAATTCCAAAAGTTCAGGGCTCGGGAAGCGGTGAAAAAATGAAATCCCTGAGAATCGGTATGGCCCAGATAAACCCCATCGTGGGCGATCTGGAAGGAAACACCAGAAAGATAAAGGAGTATCTTGAGAAAGGCAGGGCGCTGGGGGTGGATATAATTACCTTCCCTGAGCTTTCGGTGCCCGGATACCCCCCTGAAGACCTGCTGCTCAAGCCTGTATTTATAGAAGCCAACCTGCAATGCCTTTCCCGGATAGTTGAGAGCGCCAGGGGACTAACCGCCGTGGTCGGTTTCGTTGATATGCAGGAAGACATACACAACGCCGCAGCGGTCATACACGACGGCGAGTTGATGGACGTCTATCACAAGATTTTTCTGCCCAACTATTCAGTTTTCGACGAGTACAGATATTTCCAACCCGGAAATAAGTTCCCCGTTTACGCGCTGAACGGCGTGGCCTTCGGAGTTAACATCTGCGAAGACATCTGGTACCCGGGGGACCCCACACGATTTCAGTGTCTCAAGGGTAACGCCCAGCTAATAATAAACATATCCGCTTCGCCATATCATGCAGGCAAAAGATACGCCAGGCAGCGCATGCTCGCTACACGAGCAAACGACTACAGTGTAATAGTGGCCTTTAATAACATGGTCGGCGGCCAGGATGAGCTCGTGTTCGATGGTAATAGCATGATCATGGATCAGAATGGAGAGCTCATTGCCAGGGGACGACAGTTTGAAGAAGATCTCGTCATCGCCGACATCGATATCAATTCCGTCACCCGCAGGAGGCTCAGGGATATCAGACAGAGGAGAGAAAGAGACCTGGTCGAAGACGGCTCAAAAGCCAGGATAATAAAACTCGAAGATTTGAAGGGAAAAACGGAAAAGCCCCCCCTCCCCTCTCGTGTGATGAACGATGGGTCCCTCCTCGAAGAAATCATGGGAGCGCTGGTTCTGGGCGCCCGCGACTACGTCAGGAAAAACGGTTTCGAAAAAGTGCTGTTGGGCTTGAGCGGCGGCATAGATTCCGCCCTCACCGCTGCCATCGCTGTTAAGGCTTTAGGTAAGGAGAACGTGGTGGCCGTTTCCATGCCCTCCGCCTACTCTTCCGAGGGCAGCAAGGCCGATGCCTGCACCGTGGCGGAAAGACTGGGTATAAAGCTGCTGAACGTTCCCATAAACGAAACCTTCGAATCGTACCTGAAGATGATGGACTCCGTTTTCCAGGGACTGCCTCCGGATGTCGCCGAAGAAAATATTCAGGCCCGCATCAGAGGCAATATCCTCATGGCTATCTCCAATAAGTTCGGCTGGCTGGTGCTGACCACTGGGAACAAGAGCGAGACCAGCGTGGGCTACTGCACCTTGTACGGAGATATGGCCGGCGGCTTCGCGGTAATCAAGGATCTGCCCAAGACCATGGTCTTCGA
>CAYVLI010000465.1:0-2342 GCA_964452105.1 uncultured Nitrospinota bacterium | reverse complement strand
TTAAACAAAAAACCGCTACCCCATTCCCACTGACACAAAAACTTTGACATTACCCCGGGAAACGGCTTCAGGCGGCCGCATCGGAAAAATTAATTTGACTATGGTCGCCATATTTAATAGGTTTTAGAATAACTTTTCGAAGGAGGTATCTTTATATTGTCGCGTTATTCCAGGTATTCCCAGAGTTTTGGAACCGGTTGCAGCGCATCCCCCGTCGTCCAAAAGCTCATAATTATAAACGTCATCATGTTTCTGGCTACTTCGGCCTCTCCGCGCCTCGTTTTCTATCTGGGTCTCCTCCCTTTCGCGGTTACCTACGGACACTGGTATTGGCAGTTCTTGACCTACATGTTTTTGCATGGTGGATTCTTCCACATCCTTTTTAACATGTATGCGCTGCTGCTGTTCGGAAGCGAAGTGGAGGGAGCGATGGGCAGCAAATCGTTCCTGCGGTTTTACATGACCTGCGGCATCGGCGCCGGCATAATAACCTACCTTTTCGGAATTAACGTAAGGATACCAACCATAGGCGCTTCAGGTGCCATCTTCGGAATACTCGTAGCCTACGGTATGATGTTTCCCAACAGGGTTATTCTGGCCTTTTTCATCATACCCATGAAGGCGTGGCAGTTCGTCATCTTCTTCGGTCTCATCGAGCTTTTCGCTTCAGTCTCCTCCGCGGTCGGGAGGACGTCCGGCGGCGGCATAGCACACAATGCACACCTTGGCGGCCTGGCCATAGGGTTTATTTATATACGCTACGGCGCCAGACTGCGCTACTACTGGAGGGGCATAACGCGAGGATGGCGGGAATCCCGCAGAGAGAGCAACATCCAGAGAGAGGTAGACGTCCAGGAATACATACGCCGTGAGATAGACCCCATACTGGACAAGATTTCCAAGCACGGCATGGACAGCCTCAGCCGGAAAGAAAAAAAGAAGCTGCGAGACGCCCGCGACCACCTCCGCTGATTCATAACTCCCGGAAGCCCCTTTATTTGCTGCCGATAAGCCGTAGATTTAGCATAAAGATTTTGTCTTAGCCATCTGTGAGCCATCCTTCAAAGCAATCGACTGTTGATTTAAGAACATTTCTAAAGTAGACTCCCTTTCCATAAGTAATTTGCAAAATTATGTTGCCGTTCCAATACCTTGTATAGAAGGGAGAATGCAATGGAGTTTCATCTAACCGAGGAGCAAAAAAGGCTCAAAGCCACGGTCAGGGAGCTGGCCGAAAAGGAATTCAAGGACAAGGCGCATATCTGGGACCAGAATGACCGGTTCCCTCGCGAGAACATCATGAAGCTCGCGGAAATGGGCCTGCTGGGGATCACCATCCCCAAAGAATACGGCGGGGGAGGGGGCACAATTTTTGACGTGGTGCTGGTCATCGAGGAGTTGGCGCGCGTCTGTCGGGCTACCTCCACCATACTCGTTACCCAGGTGGGTGACGCAGAGGCCATAAGGGAACATGGCGCGGAACACCTCAAACAGAAATACCTGCCTCGCATGGCCACCGGGGAGCTACTTTCCTGCATAACAATATCCGAGCCCCAGGCCGGTTCAGATGTCACAGCCATGAAGACTACTGCCGAACTGGACGGCGACGAATATGTCCTCAACGGCATCAAGCATTTCATAACCAACGGCGACGTGGCAGACCTGTACATGGTATTCGTGCGCTACGGAAAGGAATCCAGAGGGGCTAACGGCATAGGCTCGATTTTGGTTGACGGAGGAACGCCCGGACTGATCATAGGCAAGAACGACATCATGATGGGCGTCAGGGGAGCGGGACACCCGGAGATAATGTTCGAGAACTGCCGTGTGCCCAAAGAGAACGTGCTGGTGCAGGGCGACCCATCCAACAACAACGGGTTCAAGAAGATACTCTCCTCCTTCAATTCCGAGCGCTGCTTCAACTCCGCCAACTGCCTGGGCATCGCACAGGGCGCTTTTGACGAAGCGCTCAACTACTCACAACAGCGGGAAACATTCGGGAAGAAAATCTCCGAATATCAGGGCATCCAGTGGATGCTGGCGGATATGGCCATAAAGCTCGAAGCTTCCAGGTGGCTTCTATATCGCGCCGCCGTCAACGGCTCGGAGGGCCACCCCAACCTCCTGGAGGTCTCCATCGCCAAGACCTTCGCCAACGACATGTCCCTGGAGGTTTGCAACTCGGCCATGCAGATCCACGGCGGCTACGGCTACTGCATCGAGTTCCCCCTCGAACGAGCCTGGCGTGATGCACGCTGCTACTCGTTCGGTGCCGGCACTCCTCAGATACAGCGCAACATGATCGCCCAGCAACTGCTCAGGGGCAAACTCGAGGAAATAAG
>CAYVLI010000464.1:0-2347 GCA_964452105.1 uncultured Nitrospinota bacterium | reverse complement strand
TTCCAGTTTTTCTCCGATCCTACCACTAGCCAGAATTGACGCACTTGTTATCCTTATCTTTAGGCCGGAATTTTCTTTTTCTTCGTGGCACTGGGACACGATTGGTCTTACAGTTTACCTTCGCCCATGAGTTTATAGGCTTCCTTGGCCTGGCTCTTGAACTCTTCGTCGCTAAGCTCCATGGCTTCTATCTTCCATACCGTTCCTTTCTTGGAGGGGCAGGAGATGAGCCAGATTTCGGGGTTATCGCGCTCCCATGATTTTCCGCCGAGGTAGCAGGCCTGCACGAAGGGCTGAAGCGTGTGTGCAAGCGCGGGGCACATGCCCTTAGGCCGCGCCAGGCTGGAAAAAACCACCGGGTATTCGAAGGCATCCCCCTCTTTATGCGGTTCGCAGACTCCCCGCTTCTCAACCATGGTTACCTTCACTTTTCTTCTTATGCCGGCCATAACGCTCCCCTTTTGTTGGGATTTTGAGTTTGGCTCTGAAACAGGGTCGCAATAAAAAGTCAGCGCCCCTGGCTGAAAACTCACGTAATCAGGAGACCTCTGCTCTCGAACACGAATGGTCCCATCGTTATCAATAATATATTATGAGGGATGTGGTTTTCCACCCGTTATCGACCGGCCATCTTCACCCGAACATGGACCAGATGACCCCCGCCGCTATGGCCGAGCCTATGACACCGGCTATGTTGGGGGCCATGGCGTGCATGAGCAGAAAGTTGTTGGGGTCTTCCCTGGCCCCGACCATCTGTACCACTCGCGCCGAATCCGGCACGGCGGATACCCCCGCCGCTCCCAGCAGCGGGTTAACCGGTTCCTTGGAAAACCAGTTCATCAGCTTGCCGAAGATCACTCCGGAAACAGTGGCCAGGCTGAAGGCGGTCACTCCCAGGGCAAAGATGGTGAGAGAGGTCTTGGTGAGAAAGGTTTCCGCCGACGCGCTGGCGCCCACCGAGATGCCCAGAAGTATGGTCACCGTATCTATAAAGGCCGATTTGGCCGTGTTGGAGAGGCGGTCCGTCACCCCACTCTCTTTGAGCAGGTTACCGAAAAAGAGCATCCCCAGCAGCATGGTCGCCCTTGGCGCTATGAGGGTGCATACAAGGAAGGCGGCAACCGGGAACATTATACGTTCCAACTTGGAGCATTCTCTGGCGGGTTTCATGCGGATGAGGCGCTCTTTCCGTGTGGTTAGCAGTTTCATGAATGGTGGCTGTATTATGGGCACAAGAGCCATGTAAGAATATGCAGCGATGGCTATGGGGGCGATAAGTTTGGGGGAGAGCGCCGCCGACAGGAAGATGGCGGTAGGTCCGTCCGCTCCTCCGATGATCCCTATGGAGCCTGCGTCCTGGGGAGAGAATCCGAGGGCCAGCGCGCCCAGCAGCGTCCCGAAAATACCGAACTGCGCGGCTCCTCCCAGCAGGATGAGCTTGGGATTTGAGATGATATAAGAAAAGTCCGTTAGCGCGCCCAGACCCAGGAAAATAAGCGGTGGATATATTCCCTGTATAACTCCCAAATAGATGTAACTCAGGGGGGGCGTGTGAATATTGGTGAAAGACAGGGGAATGTTGCCGATGAGAATCCCGAATCCTATGGGAATGAGGAGAAGGGGTTCGTAATGTTCTTTTATGGCGAAATAGAAGAAGACGACGGCCACCGCTATCATGGCGCCGTTGCCGATTGACATGCCGAAGAAGCCTGTGCTCTGCATGAATGCGAGTATGTTTTCGCCCATTCTCCGCTCCCTATCGAGTCATCAAACTATAACTGTAATCTCTATTCTCCGATGGTAACCAGAACCTGCCCGCTCTGAACTTCCGCTCCCTGTTGCACGTGAACCTTGGAGATAGCTCCGTCCCTGGTGGCCAGGATGTCGTTCTCCATCTTCATGGCTTCCATCCGCACCACCACATCTCCGGTCTTAACCATATCCCCTTCGCTGGTTTTTACTTCCAGGATCAGCCCCGGCATGGGAGCAGTCACGTCGCCTGGCCCTGCCTTAACCGCTGTGGAAGCTGCAGAGCTTCTTGAAGGCGCCGGGGTGGGCGTGGATGCTGGGGCAGTCCTGGCGGCCGGTTCGGGCCGAGGCGGAAGCGGCGCAGGCTTGAGCACGGGTTGTGGCCTGGGTGGCGCAGTAGCCGAAGAAGGCGGTTGATTTATATGTCTGGAAACCCGTTCAATCTCTTCCCCGAGCACCTCAACATTGTAAGCGGCGCCGTTCACCAGAACCGTGGCTATTCCATTGTTCAGAGATTGAATCTCAACCTCGTAATCGTTGCCGTTGATGCGAAGCTCATATTTTTTCATCGATTTTCCCTCAAAAACTTTATCTCATC
>CAYVLI010000463.1:0-2370 GCA_964452105.1 uncultured Nitrospinota bacterium | reverse complement strand
AGAATGAAGTTGGGTTTTGATGTCCAATATCCCTCGGCTTTCGATTCTTCCCTGAGCAGGGATGGAAATGAAAAAACCGTTGCGGATTTTTCTGGCGAAATAGAGGGTGATGCCGGAAACGGACTTGCAGCGGAGGGCGTCTGAGAACCTCTGGTCGATCTCTTCGACGAGATGGACAGGTTCATCGTCGTAGTGGAACTCCCCGGCATCGAAGAGGCTGATATAGGCTATCGGATCAACGGTGACATGCTCTCTATCTCGGCGGGGAAAGCGGATTGGCGGTTCCGGAAAGAGCTTCTCTTGCCCGAACCCATAGATGGGCAATCCGTCAATTCCTCTTATCGAAATGGCATACTCGAACTCGAACTCCCCAAGGCCGCTAAATAAAGATGGTTATTATGACGTCGATGATGACTCACTAAAGCATGTTTGATTCGGGATGAAGGCGTAGAAAAATGAGCGGTGAAAAAGATAATAGAATAAATGGAAGCAAAATGCTCCTCATGGTCGCCGAAGCCCCCTCCAGGGATGTCGGAAAGGGCCTGGTGCGTATTGACCCTCTGGATATGCGGAAGCTAGGCGCAGAGATCGGCAACCTGGTGCTGATAGAGGGGAAGCGCATAACGGTGGCCAGAGCTGTTCCCGCTTTCATGGAGGTGCGGGGCGAGGGGCTGATTCAAATGGACGGCATCGTCAGGGAAAACGCATCCGCAGGCCTTCAGGAAAAGGTAGCCGTATATCCGACCGAGTCCAGCGACGCATCCCGCATCCTCCTGGCGCCGGTTGCCTGTGATGTAAACGAAATAAATGGTAAATCAAAGCTCTTGAGCAGGCTGCTGGGAGGATTACCCCTCATCCAGGGAGACAGGCTAAGGCTTGCCATGAACGGGAACGTGTTCCAGGATTTCAGAGTTGTAAACACAACACCGGGAGGCCCCGTTGTAATCCACTCCGAAACGATCGTCAGCATGAAAAATGAAACCGGAAAGAGCTCGAAGCGGTGGAGCGTCTCCTACGAAGATATTGGAGGGTTGAAGCGGGAAATAGAGGCCATGAGGGAGTTGGTGGAGCTTCCTCTCAGATATCCCCGGGTGATGGACAGGATGGGCATAGACTCCTCCAGAGGTGTGCTGCTTCACGGGCCGCCAGGTTCGGGCAAGTCCCTTCTGGCCAGAGCCGTGGCCAACGAGACAGGCCTTCGCTTCATCACCGTGAGCGGAGTCGAAGCCATGAACAGGTTTTACGAAGGGGGTAATGGCTGGATGAAGGAAAATTTCGACTCCGCCGTAAAAAGCACGCCAGCCATGATATATGTGAGCGAACTGGAAATACTCGCCCCCAGGCGGGATAACCTGACAGACGACGCGCAGAATAGAGCGTTGGTCGAACTGCTGGAGCTATTGGATGAAATGAAAGGAGAGCAAGGAGTCATCGTAGTCGGCGCAACAAGTTTTCCCAGCCTCCTGGATCCAGCGCTTCTCAGAGCCGGCAGGTTGGAAGATGTGATAGAGATAAGGCTCCCCGATGAAGAAGCCCGCCGCTCCATACTGGAGATACACACCAGAGGAGTTTCCCTGGACGAAGGGGTGAGCCTCAAAGGCCTCACTGATATGACCCGGGGGTATGTCGGCGGAGACCTTGAGCTGTTGTGCAGAAGAGCCGCTTTGAAGGCGTTGAGAAGGTTCGTCCCCCGTATGAACTCTCAGGTTCATGAGTACCTTCAACCGACGCCGAAGTTGAAGATCACCATGGAAGACTTTCAGGCTTCCATGAGCGAAATCCTGCCGTACGCAGCTCACCGGCGACATTTTGATGCATGCGCAGGGGTATTTAAGGATGGCTTCGAACGAAAAAATCATACTTTCGGTTAACAACGATAAAGAGTTGAACCTCGGTATTGGCCGCATCTTTTCCTATGATGGTTATAAGGTTTTAGCCTCAACCAGCGGCTCGAAAGCCATGAGGATGTTCGAGGTGAAAAAACCGGCAGCCGTCGTACTCGGTCTGGGTCTTCCCGATATGGACGGCATGGAGGCGTTGCGCCGGTTTAAGAAAGTCGATGAAGGGGTCGGGGTGGTTATCCTGAGCCCCTCCAGCGCCATCAACAGGGCGGTGGAAGCCCTGAAGCTGGGTGCGCTGGACTTTATAACCGAACCGGTGGACTTAGATAAGCTCAAGGATATTCTGCTGCAATTTTTCGACTCGGAGGAGCGGTTTTCAAGACGATTACCTGAAGGTTTCGCCATAGTCGGGGATAGCCCCCAGATAAAGAAGGTATGGCAGTTGGTGGACAGGGTGGCTCGCTCTGAAGCCACGGTCCTCCTGATCGGCGAGACGGGGACCGGAAAAGAGCTCTTCGCCCGGATTATA
>CAYVLI010000462.1:0-2379 GCA_964452105.1 uncultured Nitrospinota bacterium | reverse complement strand
CTTACCGACCGGCGCATGCTGAAGGAACTCGCCCGGGAAGCCGAACTCTATAAGAAGATGGCCAATACCGATGAGCTAACCGGTCTGTACAATTACAGATTCTTCCATAGCCGTCTGGATGCGGAAATAGCAAGGTCTTCCCGCCTGAAAAGAAGCATCTGCCTCATCATGATCGATATAGACGATTTTAAGAGTTACAATGATATGTACGGTCACATGGCCGGAGATGCGATTCTCAAGAAGATGGCTGAGCTGCTCATCAGACACAGCAGAATTTACGATACAGTTATCAGGTATGGCGGAGAGGAGTTCGCTATTATAGCGCCTGACAGCCCGAAAGCAGCAGCCAAAATCTTCGGGGATCGGATCAGAGAAAAGGTCGAGGCGTTTCAATTCGAGGGAGAGAAGAAACTCGCTGGAGGGAAGCTTACTGTAAGCGCAGGGATAGCCTCCTATCCAGATGACGCTTCCGATATAACAGAGCTCCTGAATCGCGCAGACCAGTCACTCTACGCGGCAAAAAGGTCAGGCAAAAACAGGGTCGTAATGTGGAATGAAAACCCGGAGTCGGGGCTGTAGCGATAAGAGCATAAGAAGACCTGAAGCAGCTTCCCACGAGCATAATTTAAAAATACTAACGCCTGAAAGCAGATAAAATAACTCTTTCTCCAATTTCCAGGCTAAGAATCGCTCTCTCTTCTGGTAGCCTTGTAATAGCGATTGAATTCCGCAATGAAGTTTTCGACTCTCTGCCTGGGGCTGTTTTCCAATCTTATTTTCCTCTTAATGAGCAGAAAACAGATTGTTGCCCCTGTTATAAAACCTATGATTGTCCCCATGAGGAAGATCAGAACGCTCATATCCGGTTCCTCTCCAGACATTATTTGTATCTGTTATACCCTCAGGCCATCGAGAGCACCAGGTTTATAATCGGCCTCACGGCCACTCCCGTCCCCCCTTTTCGATGATAACCTTTGACCTTGCTTGAGTAGGAAGTCCCCGCTACATCCAGATGCGCCCAGGGGATATCTTCAACGAAGTCTTTAAGAAACATGGCCGCCGTGATGGCCCCCGCTTCCCTGCCGCCTACGTTTTTAATATCTGCGAAGTCCCCTTTAATCTGTTCCCTGTACTCATCGTAAAGGGGGAGCTGCCAGATTTTTTCGCCGGTCTCCGCGCCAGCGTCGATAATGCTGTTTACAAAATCGTCGTCGTTGCCGAATATCCCCGTGCAAACCGACCCCAGCGCTATTACGCATGCTCCCGTGAGCGTAGCCACATCCACCAGATGTGTGGCGCCCAGGCTGCGCGCATAGGCCAAGCCGTCGGCCAGTACGAGACGCCCTTCGGCATCGGTGTTTAGCACCTCTATGGTCTTGCCGTTCATGGCCTTCAGTATGTCACCAGGCTTGGTAGCCGAACCGCCAGGCATGTTTTCTGTCGCTGGAACTATGGCAGAGACGTTTATCTTCGGTTTTAACTTGCCTATGGCTTTCATGGCGGATATGACCGCCGCACCCCCGGCCATATCCCCTTTCATGGCATCCATCCCTTGCGAGGGTTTTATGGAGATGCCTCCGGAATCGAAAGTTATGCCCTTGCCCACAAGGAAAAGGTGCTTCTTGCTGTTCCCGGGGGCCTTGTAGTGAAGCTCTATCAGGCGTGGCGGCTGATGGCTTCCTCTGGCTACTCCCAGGAAAGCTCCCATTCCCAGCTCTTCCATCTTCTCTCTTCCGAAGCAATCAAACTCAAGACCCGAGGCCTGAGCCACCTCTTGAGCGCATTCCGCCATCCGGGTCGGGGTCATCACGTTGGCCGGTTCGTTTACCATGTCTCTTGCAAACATGGTAGCATCCGAGGCTATCTCCCCCTTTTCTCTACCCTTCCCGATGGCGCCTTTCGTTTTCCTGTCGGAAGAGACGAGACACAGCTCCTCTATCTCCTGACTGTTCGCATCTTCCCTTTCCATGTGCCTGTCGAACACGTAGAGACCAAGTATCGCCCCTTCGGTCGCACATTGCGCCATTGCTTCAGGAGAGAGTTTATCCAGTTCCGGATACTGTACAATTACACCCACCTTCTTTGCGCCGGTCTGTTTTAGCTTTTTGCAACTTTCCGCTACAACGTTTCTGATATTTTCCGGGTTCGCATCACCTGCTTTGCCCAGCCCGGCTACCAGCACCATGCCCGGTTTTATCCTGCCGAAAGTATGAACGACCGTCAGTTCACCGCTTTTCCCTTTTATCTCACCCTGGTCCGCCAGTTCCTTCAACATTCCGCCCAGCGACCTGTCGAGCCTCTGAACCGAACGGAAAAATCTCTTGACCTCCTGGGCATGAAACACAATCAGCGCATCTCCAGGAAACTCTGCCAAGCCAC
>CAYVLI010000461.1:0-2383 GCA_964452105.1 uncultured Nitrospinota bacterium | reverse complement strand
CATATCAGTCGTCAGTAATGCTTTGAGGCTGCGACGCCTGAAGCTGTAAATAATGATGTAACGACGGAAAATAAAAGCTCTTGTTGGGTCCTATCTCGAAGTAATGGGCTGGAAACTATTTCTTATATGGAGGCAGCCCAAGAGGATATCGCTACCACCGTAGACAATCCTCCGCTGGACAACAATATAACAAAAAACCCACATCAGAGACGGAAGAATCAGCAACACCCTGCTCCTTGAGATATTCAGCGACAAAGGTATCGGCGTCGCCGACCTGAAAGAAGCTAAAGCCCTGCCCCAAGGATCAGTATAACAACGCGATCCCATCAACACCCTCGTTTTTTCGCCATGCCTATATATTGTGGTTTGAGTTTTGCTTCTGAAGGTTACACTTTCTGCTATCTATGTTGACCTTCTTAAAAAGCAACATATTCTCCGATAACCCACAATTCATAAGTCGGGTAATCTGTCCCAGAGAGGCGGGATGTAGTTCCCTCCAGGGGATGATTCGCGCCCCCCTTTGCTCCGGCTGTTAAATCCTTTTTCACGTGAAAATGGAATCAGCCCTCAAAGACATCCTCCGCCCAACCGAAAAAGGGACCCTGGTTTAAACACCGTTTGTGTGTTCGTTTTTTGCTCTGCAACCCTGTGAGTTTAAAGGGAATACGGCTCTTAACCTTGGATTTCTGCATCTATTATATAGAGGGGTATTTCACGATACCAGATTAGGGATGTTTGCTGATGGAGCGCTTATGTATCAGTGTTTATCTGTGTCCATCTGTGGTTACTTTCATCCTGATACGTTGTACCTTCGTTGTTCTATCATCGAGCAACGGGGTGAGTGCAAGGGTTGCTGCGCCCGGTTTCTCCTCCGCATAAAAAAGATTACCCTCTCTTTATCTGCATTTTTTCGTTGTAACCGTGGGGTGAATTTAACTAATATTAGGCGTTCGGAGGCTGGTCTCTTAAAACGGTTCTGATTTTTTAATGCATGAGGGAGGGGAGATGATATGGACGGCATGATGAATCGGGATATGGACCGGAGGGAGTTCATCAAGGTGGCGGGGCTGGCCGCAGGTGCGCTGGCGCTGGGCGTGCCCCGCGTACGTGCGGCGTCAGAGCCGGTAAAAATAGGGACCCTCATGCCATACACTGGGGCGCTGGCTGCTTACGGACCGGCCATCCGGAACGGGACCATCCTGGCGGTCGAGCATATCAACAAGGCAGGGGGGCTGCTGGGCGGGCCGGTGCTGCTGGTTCACCGCGATTCGCAGACCTCTCCCCAGGCGGCAACAGATGCGGCGCAGAAATTGGTGCAACTGGACAGGGTGCCGGCCTTCGTCGGGGCGCTGTCCAGCGGGGTAACGCTGGCGGCATCTTCAGTATCCATACCCAACAAAGTGGTGCAGATTTCGCCTGCATCCACATCGCCTCAACTTACTGCGCTCGAGGATGACGGCTACGTCTTCAGAACCTGCCCCTCCGACGCCCTGCAAGGGGTGGTAGCGGGAAAGCTGGCCCGGGACCTGGGCTTCAAGAAAGTGTCCACCATCTACGTTAACAACGCCTACGGCGTGGGTCTATCCGATGAATTCAGCAAGTCCTACACGCAGCGCGGGGGGGTAGTACCCGCCGCAGTGGCCTATGAAAAGGGACAGCCTTCCTACCGCAGCGAGCTGAAAAAGGCGCTATCAGGGAAACCCGATGCTGTAGCCGTCTTCGGCTACCCGGAGAACGGCGCCACCATACTGCGGCAGGCCATCGAGGGGGGCTACGCGGGGAAGTTCCTCCTGGCCGACGGCATGAAGGAACCCAGCCTCATAGACAACGTGGGAGCCAAGTACCTCAACGGGACCTTCGGCACCGCCCCGGGCTCCAAGAACACCAGATCGAGCGACATTTTTACCCGGGAGTACAAGAAGGCCTTCGGCGAGCTGCCGCCAAAACCTTTCATCACCAACGCTTACGATGCCATGGCCACGATAGCCCTGGCCATCCAGAAGGCTGGGGAGGCCACGGGGACGGCCATCAGGGATAACATCCGGGCAGTCTCCAACCCGCCGGGGGAAAAGATATACGTGGGCGAATTCGAGAAGGCCTTCGACCTGCTCAGGCAAGGGAAGGATATCGACTACGTGGGAGCGGCCGGCGACGTGGACTACGACGAGCACGGGGACGTGGTCACGCCCATCGAGGTATGGAAGATAGAGGACGGCAAGATAACCCACGTTCGTGCAGAAGAGGTGGCGAGGTAGGATAAACACTTTTGAGGGAACTTTTTTACTAAAAAGGTTCCCTCAAACTTCTTCCAAAAACTTTTATGCCTATTGAAGCGGGCGGTTAACAGATCGGCGGAAAAAGGTTAATACAGGAAAGCTTGAAA
>CAYVLI010000460.1:0-2400 GCA_964452105.1 uncultured Nitrospinota bacterium | reverse complement strand
CTTATGGAGGTGGTTTTCAGGGCAAGCTCCTTGTTGCATCCTTCCACGAAATGGTCCACCTGACGGTCCGACCGTTCGGGATCGTGGTGAAACAGCGCCAGTCTCTTCACACCCGCTTCGATGGCCAGCCAGGCTGCGTCCTGCCATGTGGAATGCCCCCAGCCTATTTTCTGGGGATATTCTTCGTCGGAGTACTGCGCGTCATGGATTAAAAGGTCAGTCCCCTGCACGAAATCTATGACCCTGTCCAGTAATTTACGGTTGGTTCCTTTCTTATCCACCAGTTTTCTATCCAGTTCGTTGTCGGTCATATATACCAGGCTTCTTCCATTGCAGCTTATCTTATAGGAGAGGGTAGGGCCGGGATGCTTTGCCTCTATGGTCTCTATAAGAGCATCGTCCAGCTCGATGCTCCTTTCCCACAGAACGTCGAACTCTATTTCCGCCTTAAGGTAAGTCATGCTGACCGGGAAATATATCGGCTCCATCTGTGTAGAGATTATCTCTTTGATATGAAGGTCCGGGTGCTCGATGCCCATTATCTTTATCGTGTTGTTGGGCAGGTAGGCCGGCCTGAAGAAGGGTAGGCCCTGAATGTGGTCCCAGTGGTAATGAGTGAGGAAGATGTTGATGTCGAGCCCGTCTTCCTTGTATTCAGGGGCGTTGCCCAGCTCTCGTATGCCCGTCCCTGCGTCGAGGATGATTCGTTTTCCAGATGGCAGCTCCACCTCCAGGCAGGATGTATTTCCGCCATATTTGACCGTTCGAGGACCTGGCACCGGAATAGAGCCCCGGGCGCCCCAGAACTTGACCTTCATGTAGCCGTTCTGCTTGGTTTCCTGGTGCTTTTTCATTTTCGTTCCACCATCACGCGCAGGGGGCACTTTCAAAAGGCCATTTTTATGGGCTACCGAAATCTGATAAAAAGCATCTTACGATATGTAAGGTCTGCCGGCCAATCTCTCCCACATCCTGTTTATTTCGTCTTTGATTTCCCTGACGCCGCTGTAGCCGAAGTCGCAACCCATAACGGCAGCCAATTGACCGAATATCCTCCAGTCTTCCCGGCTTTCACCTATGGGCTTGAACGACCGGCCGAATTTTTGCACCGTGCCCGAGGCGTTGGCGAAACTGCCCATCTTTTCGGCGAAGCTCGCCGCCGGTAAAAATACGTCTGCTTTTCTGGCCGTCTCTGTGATGAACAGGTCCTGGACCACCAGGAAGTTTAGCTTCTCCAGGGTTTCGTCCGCACCGATTTCTCCGGCGGGGTCCACTCCCACAAGATACAGCGCTGCCACTTCTCCGGAGAGGGCTCCGCTCATAAACGCTGCGCCGGGCATACCTTTGCCTCGGGGGATGCCGGAGGGATAAAATTCCTTCAATTTCTCCGCTCTTTCACTGTCGGCCCCCGTGTACCCGGGCAGCCATCCAGGGGCAACTCCCATATCCTCCAGCCCCCTGATGTTGCCTCCCTTCCCGAGCATCAGCATAGACGCTTGCCCTCTTTCGGCGCCCATGATGGTGGAGAAAAAGTCGAGAGTGTCCAGTAAGGCATCGTCGGCAGCCTGGTAATTAAACAGGAAAACCCTTTTCTTTGCGCTTCCCCACAGTTCTGCGGCCCTTGATATCTCCTCTTCTGGTATCTTCGTCTCCCGGGCGACCTTTTCAAGGGTCAGGTTTTTCACTTTTAGAGCCACTTCCTTCAGCCTTGCGGGGACGGGCGGTTCCTTCACAATAGATTTAATGAGACCCATAAGCAGCGCATTGCCGGTCCCCTCGCTGTAATTCAGTTTCTGCGTGGATATAAGATCAAGCTCCGTGGGACCACTGCAAATCGTTATAAGCTTCGCTTTCTTTCTTGTAACCGCCTTTCTGATTCGTAAGCCGAGGACGGGGTGGTCTTCGATTAGATTCTCATCGAAAACTATTATGACCTCAGCTTCGTCGATGTCGGACAGCGAGGTCATGTTGCGCCCGCCGCTCCTTATGTGGTCCAGAGCCGTCCGTTTCGACGAGTTGAAGCCGTTGTCAATATTATCGGTCTGAAAGACGCCTCGCATTAGCTTCTGGAAAAGGTAGGCGTCTTCGTTAGAGCATCTTGGCGAACAGACACCGCCCAGCGCGGATGCTCCTTTATCCTGCTTCACCTTTAAGAGCCCGTCTGCCGCTTTCTTAAGGGCTTCCTCCCAGGAAACCGGTGTGAGCCGCCCGTTTTCTCGGATATGGGGGCGGGTGACCCTGTCCTCACTATTTATGTAATGATAGCCGTACCGGCCCTTGTCGCATAACCACCATTCGTTTACATCCATGTTGGTCCTGGGGGTAAGGCGCATTACTTCGTTTTTCCTGTTCCAGGTGATTATGTTGCAGCCCACGCTGCACATGTTGCAGATGCTCTCT
>CAYVLI010000459.1:0-2410 GCA_964452105.1 uncultured Nitrospinota bacterium | reverse complement strand
GAGGAGGGCATGTCGCCTTATGAAGTCATGCTCTCGGAATCGCAGGAAAGGATGCTCCTGGTGGCGGAAAAAGGGCAGGAAGAGGACGTCAAAAAGGTCTTTCAGAAATGGGACCTCGACGCAGTGGTGATAGGCCGGGTCACTGATGACGGCGCTTTAACAGTAAAGGACGACGGAATCATTGTGGCAGAACTTCCGGTGAAACCCCTGGTGGGGGATGCACCCGTTTATAACCGTCCCATGCGGCAGCCGTCATACCTCAAAAAGGTCAAAGAGTTGAACCTGGATTCCATTGCTCTTCCGGAGGACTACAACGGTGTGCTTCTTACGCTGCTTTCCTCCCTGAACCTTTGCAGCAAGGAATGGATTTACCACCAGTACGATCACATGGTGCGCACCAACACCATAGTTCTGCCCGGGTCTGATGCGGCGGTGGTGAGAATAAAAGGCGCCACCAAAGCTGTTGCCATGACCGTCGATTGCAACAGCCTTTACTGTTATCTGGACCCTTATGAAGGCGGTAAGATAACGGTGGCTGAAAGCGCCAGAAACCTGGTCTGCTCTGGTGCGAGACCCGTGGCGCTCACCGATTGTCTCAACTTCGGCAATCCGGAAAAGCCGGAGGTGATGTGGCAGTTCAGAAAGGTCATCGAAGGCATGAGTGAAGCTTGTAAGGTATTTAACACTCCTGTGGTCAGTGGAAACGTGAGCTTCTATAATGAGACGAACGGAGAGGGTATTTACCCCACGCCAACCGTGGGCATGATCGGGCTGCTGGAAGATTACCTATGCCATACCACACAGTGGTTCAAGGAGGCTGGCGACCTGATAGTCCTGCTGGGAGAAAATAGAGAGGAGTTGGGGGGCACGGAGTACCTGCGCATAATACACGGCATCGAACGGGGCGCTCCGCCGATGCTGGACTTTGAAATGGAAATTGCCGTGCAGCAAACCTGCCTGGAAGCCATAAGCAAGGGCATCGTGAAATCGGCCCACGATTGTTCCGAAGGGGGATTCACCCTGGCCTTAGCCGAATGCTGTATCTCGGGAGAGGAAGGAACGGGAGCCGATGTAACACTCGACCACGATATTCGCAGGGACGCATTACTATTCGGCGAAACGCAATCGCGGATCATTCTATCTGTCAACGCCGAGGATTTTTCTCAGCTCAGGGGTATAGCAGCTCGAAACGGCGCACCGTTGCAACTTCTTGGTGAAGTGGGCGGAGAAAGGATGAGAATAAATATCCGGGGTGGAAGCTTTGTTATAGATTTAGGTGTGAAGGAGATGAGAGACAAGTGGGCCAATTCCCTGGATAATTTTATGGCCGGCAGATAATCGGGAGATGAAATGGATGACGGGAGAACCTGATGTTCGATAAGTTGAAGGAATACTGCGGCGTATTCGGGATATATGGGCACCCCGAAGCCGCTAACATGGCATACCTCGGTCTTTACAGCCTCCAGCACAGGGGGCAGGAAAGCGCCGGCATAGTCGCGAGCGACGGAGAAACCCTTCGCACTGAGGTGGGCATGGGTCTGGTGGCTGAAGTATTCAATGAGGATAAGCTTAAAAGCCTAAAGGGGCATATCGCCATCGGCCACAACCGCTATTCCACATATGGTACCAGCCTGCTTAAGAACGCCCAACCGATAGTGGTGGATTATGCTCATGGCAGCCTTGCACTGGCTCACAACGGAAACCTCGTCAATGCAAGTATCCTGCGTAAGGACCTGGAGAAGAGTGGCGCAATTTTTCGGTCCGATACGGACAGTGAGGTTATTTCTCACCTGATAGCCAGGGCCGAAGCGACCTCGCTGCCGGACAGGGTTATAGCAGCCCTGTCCAGGGTTAAAGGCGCCTATTCGCTGGTGATGATGAACAATCATGAACTGGTGGGAGCCAGAGACCAGTATGGTTTAAGGCCTCTCATAATAGGCAAATTAAAGGATGCCATCGTGTTGGCCTCCGAAACCTGCGTGCTTGACCTCATCGAGGGTGAATATATACGAGAGGTTCAGCCGGGAGAGATCGTGGTAATTAACGAGAAAGGCGTCAACTCCTACAGACCATTCGCCGCCGTCACGCCCAGACATTGTATTTTCGAATTTATCTATTTCGCCCGACCGGACAGCTTGCTTTTCGGAAAGAGCGTCAACAACGTACGACTCGAACTGGGAAAACAACTGGCCAGGGAATCTCCTGTAGAGGCTGACCTGGTAATACCGGTCCCCGATTCGGGTATGTTTGCGGCCATGGGCTATTCCGAGGAGTCGGGGATACCCTTTAAGATGGGACTCATAAGAAGTCATTACGTGGGCCGCACCTTTATCGAGCCCGCTAAATCCATAAGACATTTTGGGGTGAAACTCAAATTGAGTGCGGTTAGAGGAGTCATCAAGGGTAAGCG
>CAYVLI010000458.1:0-2413 GCA_964452105.1 uncultured Nitrospinota bacterium | reverse complement strand
CACAACGTTATCCTCAGGGCAGGTGAATTGTCCCTGGCCCCTGGTAATGTTTTTTCAGCCATCGACCCCAGCTTCCCCAGTGCGCATACGGCTACGGCCTTTATGCTGGCCACCATTCTGGCTCATTATGCAAGAGGCTACAAGGCTCTCTTCTATCCTATTGCTGCAGCAGTGGGTTTGAGCAGAGTTTACCTGGGGGTTCATTATCCCTCCGATGTTATTGCAGGGTTCATATTGGGTACGGTCATCGCGAGGCTATGTTTGGGGAGTGCGTTCCTGAACAAAAAGGTGCTGGGGGAGAAGAGCTATTCATCTACAGTTCAAACCTGACTATTGACTCATTTTAGCGGCGGGAGCTTTCCATGCTAGTATTTCACAACGTGCACATGTTGCCCATACCCGGACGGAACCCTTTGCTCGGCTCCAACGTATTTATGGTTGGAAACGACAAGGAGCTGGCTATCCTGGACCCCGGGAACGACTTCGGATACACCGTCGATACCGCCGTCCACTCCATAATGGCCTACCTGGGAAGCCTGGGTAACCCCAGGGTGAAGTACATCATAGTATCTCACGCCCATCCTGACCACAGCCTGGGGTGCATAGAGCTCAGGAAGAACACCAGGGCGAAAGTAGTCACCCATATTAAAGAAGCGCCCAGGCTGGCCAAAGAACTGAAGCGCAGAAAGATAGACGTAACCGTAAAGAACCGCGACATAATAGAGGTGGGAAGCGTCAAGCTCAGGGTCGTACACTCGCCCGGCCACACCCCCGGGCACATCTGCCTCTACATGTTCGAGAGAGGTATCTTTTTCAGCGGCGACAACGTGGTGGGCCACGGTACCACGGCAATCAATCCTCCCGAAGGGGATATGATGATTTATCTTGATTCCCTGCGAAAAATCAGGGACATGAAAAGCAGGATCATCTGCCCCGGCCATGGACCCATAATCACCGACCCCGCAGCCAAGCTCAAGGAACTCATCGACCATCGAATGATGCGTGAGAAGCAGGTGCTGAAACAGCTCAGGGGAGGAATAACGGATACCAGGACCATGATGGAGCGGATATACATCCCCGAAAACATCCCCAAGATGTTTTATGACTGGGCCGAGAAGCAGATCGTCTGCCACCTGCAGAAGCTGGAGAAAGAAGGCAGGGCGGTCGCATACCAGGAGGGAGAGAAAACGAAGTACAAACCTGCCCGGGGAAAGAAGAAAAAATAGAGCCGGGCATTGTGTCTGCAGACCGGAAGGCAGTGATTTAAGCCATGTCCAGAGTTTACATCGAAGATATAAGCGCCCATGACGGTCAGGAAGTAACCATCTGCGGCTGGGTTTACAACAAGCGCTCCAGCGGGAAGATTCGTTTCCTGATGCTCCGGGACGGCACGGGTATCATACAGGGCGTGATGGCAAAAAGCGATGTGAACGAGGATACCTTCTCCCTCCATGAAAAGCTCACCCAGGAATCCTCGGTTAAAGTTACGGGGAGGGTCAGAGCAGATAAAAGAGCGCCGGGCGGCTACGAGCTTTCTATAACCGGCATCGAACTGGTGCACCTCGCCGAGCCCTATCCCATAACCCCCAAGGAACACGGAACCGGTTTCCTCATGGACCACCGCCACCTCTGGCTCAGATCCTCAAAACAGCATGCCGTCCTGCGGGTGCGCAGCACGGTCATCAAAGCCATTCGTGATTTCTTCGATGACCGCGGCTTCATCCTCATGGATGCGCCCATATTCACTCCTTCTGCGTGTGAAGGCACTTCCACGCTGTTCGAGACCGACTATTTCGAAGGTAAAAAGGCTTACCTTTCCCAGAGCGGCCAGTTATATGCAGAGGCGGGGGCCATGGCTTTCGGCAAGGTCTATACCTTCGGCCCCACCTTCAGAGCGGAAAAATCCAAGACCAGGCGGCATCTCACTGAGTTCTGGATGGTGGAACCCGAGGTGGCCTATGCGGAACTGGATGAGATTATGAATCTGGCCGAGGAGATGGTGGAACATATCGTGGGGCGGGTACTGGAAACGCGCGGGCAGGAACTGGAGATTCTGGAGCGGGACACTTCCAGGCTGGAAATGATAAAGAAGCCCTTCCCCAGGATAAGCTATTCACAGGCCCTGGATATGCTCCTCGAAAAAGGGAGCAGCGTGGAATGGGGGGAAGACTTCGGAGGGGATGAGGAGACAACGCTCTCGAAATCATTCGACCGACCCGTGATAGTCCACCGTTACCCGAGGCAGTGCAAGGCTTTCTACATGAAAGCCGACCCGGAGGACACACGTCTTACACTGTGCGTGGACGTGCTTGCGCCGGAAGGATACGGGGAGATTATAGGAGGTTCACAGAGGGAGGACGATCTGGATACGCTTCATCAACGCATAGTCGAAAACGGCCTGCCGGAAGAAGAT
>CAYVLI010000457.1:0-2426 GCA_964452105.1 uncultured Nitrospinota bacterium | reverse complement strand
TTAAACAGGTCCTGGAACAAGAGGAAGAATGACTCAGGCCGACGGCAATTCCCTGTAATAGTCTCTTGACAAGGTTTTATATTAAAGTGTGTATTCCCGATCATTAATCATACAACCTGAAAAAGCCATGAGGCTCCAAAAGATAATCTCCACAGCGGGAATTACCTCGCGAAGGAAAGCAGAAGAACTGATACGAAGCGGCCTGGTCACCGTCAACGGCGCCGTGATCAAGGACCCTGCTTTCCAGGCAGATACGAAGAAGGACCATATAAAAGTAGGGGGCAAACTGCTAAAGAAGCTCCCACCAAAGATATACCTGGTCTTGAACAAGCCACGGGGATACGCAACCACCCTTTCCGATGAAAAGGGGAGACCCACCGTAATGGAACTGCTGAAAAAGGTTAAAGGGAGG
The DNA here is from genome assembly GCA_964452105.1 of uncultured Nitrospinota bacterium. GTDB lineage: Bacteria > JAUXIQ01 > JAUXIQ01 > JAUXIQ01 > JAUXIQ01 > CAYVLI01. The sequence goes on along the minus strand of CAYVLI010000457.1, from coordinate 2,014 downwards.
GTCTATCCCGTGGGCCGCCTCGATTACGATGTCGAAGGGCTACTGCTCCTCACCAACGACGGGGAAATGGCCAATGCCATCGCACACCCAAGGAAAGGAATTACCAAGACCTACGCGGTAAAAGTCAAAGGTAAACCCGATAAAATCACTCTCCAGAGGATGGCCAACGGAGTCAGGCTCGAAGATGGCAGCGCTCACAAGGCCCGGGTGCGCGTAAAGGAAAACTTAAAGCAGAACTGCTGGTTGCAGATAGTCGTTCACGAGGGCAAGAAGCACATGGTAAAGAACCTCTGCCGAGCCATTGGGCATCCACCCATTAAAGTAGTGCGCACCAGAATCGGTTTCCTTAAACTACAGGGACTCCCTCAAGGAGAATACAGGCATCTCACCGACGCGGAGATAACCCGCCTCAAGAAAGAGGTAGGTCTGAAATGAAGGTCGAAAGCCAGAGGAATGATGTCGGATGAAACTGAAAACGATGGCTTCCATACCTCTTATTCTTATGGTAGCGGCATTATCAACCTCCTATAGCCAGGAAACAGGACCTTTCCCCAGGGGGCAGGGGTACCTTTCAACACAGCCGGGCGCAGTCGTAAAAATAACCCCGAAACTTTTAAAGAGCATCTTCGTGCCACTCGATGGAATCGACCCCACCAAAGCCGAACGAGACAAATTTTTGAAAAAGGCGGCCACTGCCCTGAAAAGGGGAGAATCAGAACAGGCGCAGGAGCTCTATAAGCTCGTACTGCTGCTGGATATAAACGATATTGAAGCAAACATGGCTTTGGGAAGGATGCTCGTCGATGCAAAACAGTACCCGGAAGCCAGGAAATACTTCCTCAGAGTATTGCAAAAAGACCCAAACCACGAAAAGGCCCTCATGAGCATGGGTAAGATCAGTTTCAACCTCTTCAAGCGAAGCGAAGCTTTCGAATACTTTCAGGAAGCGGCGGAACTTAACCCCGGCAACATGGAAGCGCTTAAGTACATAAACTATATAACAGGCGAAGACAAGGTAAAGGAAGGCCTGCCGGAGGAGTACTACACCATCCCCTATTCCCAGAGCCTGACCAGGGAGGAGCTGGCTGCTCTGGTATACTTTAGAACCGATAAGCTCAAGGCCGTCAAGTCCCCTCCTCAGCCGCAGATCATAACAGACATAGGCGGAAGCTGGGCCGAAAAATATATACGCAAAATAACCGGGTACAGGGTAATGAGCGTATATCCCAATCATACCTTTCAGCCCCGGGCAGAGGTCAACAGGGGAGAATTCGCTCAGGTTATCGTGAGTCTGTTAAAAGGCCTGGGCCTGTATGAAACCTACAGGGAGAGCATGCCCAAGGTTAAGCTGGCTTACGATGACATAGACCCCTTCAATAATTACTACGATGCAGTCAAGCTCGTCACGGATTTGGAGATTATTAAGCCGGGACAGGGCGGAAACTTCAATCTGGGGCAGACCGTGACCGGAGCCATGGCAGTGGAATACTTCGACCGCCTTGACCGGGCAGCCAGGCTTTTACGAGCCGCCAGATGACCTTTCCACGCCGATCTACCGTTCCAATTATGTTCCTTTTTTACGCCCCATGCTTCTGGGAAAAACCATGAATCTTGGTTTCTTTGCAAACCTGGTTACGGTGAGCAGAATAATACTCACCCCCCTATTCGTGCTGGCAGTGGCGAGAAGCCTCGATTCACAGGCAGCCCTTCATATCTCAAAATACATCTTCTTATGGATCGTGGTAAGCGATACCCTGGACGGAAACCTTGCCCGCCTGGGCGGGAATAAAAACAAAATGGGCGGGTTTCTGGATGCCCTGGCCGATAGAATTTTTATAGGTATCGGTTACCTGTTCATATACAAGGTTTACGGTATGCCGCCATACTGGCTTTTTCTCATCGTTGCTTCCCGCGTGGTGGGTCTGGGAGTACTCTGGTTCATAATCTTTTTCGCTTCGGGTCTTCCCTTCCACCGCTTCATCGAAGTACATAACATAATCAATATCCCCCACCC
>CAYVLI010000456.1:0-2432 GCA_964452105.1 uncultured Nitrospinota bacterium | reverse complement strand
CTTCCCGTTCCGCCTGGCGCGCCATGGCCAGATAAAGACCCACCTCCATGGTTTCACCCCTGAAGTTTTGGTCCACGGCTTCTTCCACTTCCGTTCCCTTAGCCACACCTAAAGCCACCTCGTTGATGAGTTCCGCCATTTTCGATCCTCCTTGATCCTGGATTTTGGTAAACCGGGGGGAAAAATTGATACCTCATATTAACAAACACTATTTTACTTGAAGAGCTTAGCAGGACACAAAAGACATCTGGATTATTTACAAGCGCTGCTATATTCCCGTAGATTCCCTTCAATCAATTAATAGTTAGTATAAATAGATTAAGCCTATTTCCTGGCAATTTTTTCATAATCATTATCGGATAAAGAAAGCATCCTTCGCATATTGCCCTCATGAAAAAATTGAAAAGGTAACGAATAATGACTCACCGGATATAAATTCACTACAGTATCCTATTGCTGAAATATCCCACTGGTCAAGCGAGACAGCATGATATACATTTAGCCCTCCTGAAAAGCAGCCTGGCATTTTATTAACTACAACCTCTCTTCGAAGCGTTATGCAATGTCCCGGCGAAAATTTTTTGCAGGCGCATATTTAGAATAATTATCAATTGTAAATGAATATAAATTACTCCGCTGGAAATGTCAAGCCCTTCGTAGCTAATTTTTCAGCCTCTGGAAAAAACCCCTCAGTTCTCTGGATTAAATACGGTTAACCATCGTTTGAGGAATGAGAATAGAATAGCAAAGCGTGGAAAAGGACGTACGCCTCCAGGAGATTGATTCGCTAAATTAATACAAGAAAAATAAAACAATCCTCCGAACCCCGATGATCAGAAATGATGCAATCTACGGCGCACAAGGAATAGTCCGGGAGTCACATATGGACGAATGCCCGCCTTGAGATGCTCGGTTGACGAGAATGACTTTACCGCTTGCCGAAGCAATTGTTTTGAGTAAGTTTGAGTAAGTTGTCGAGGAGCCATAAGCAGTAAAGTGGATTTTTGAATTATTTTAATAAATTTTAATAAATAGTGTTGACATCCATTTATGGTTTTTGTATATATGGCAGGCGTTTGTTATATAAACATACAGATTAGTGCAAGCTATTTGGACCGATTCAAAATAAAGGTATAGCTTATGCCGACTTTGAAGGTGGAAGATATCTCCAAAAGCTTCGGGGGGGTCATGGCCCTCTCACACGTTAACATCGAAGTGGAGCCCGGAGAAATCAGGGCTATCATAGGTCCAAATGGAGCAGGCAAGACCACACTGATAAACGTCATCAACCGCATCTATCCCCCTGACAGCGGAAACATCTTTTTCAACGGGGTCAACCTGACGCATCTTCCCACCCATAAGGTAGCCAGCCTCGGGATCGCGCGGACTTTTCAAAACGTCGCTCTTTTCAAGGGAATGACAGCCCTTCAAAATATCATGCTGGGATGCCACCCCCGTCTGCAGTCCAATTTTCTTTCCAGTATGTTTTATTGGGGTTTGGCGCAGAAGAAGGAAATAGAATACCGGGAAAAGATAGAGTGGATAATCGACTTTCTCAATATTACCAATATTCGTCACGCCCTCATAGGCTCCCTTCCGCTGGGGCTCCAGAAGAGGGTGGAGCTTGCCCGCGCCCTGGCGCTGGATCCTGAATTACTGCTCCTGGACGAGCCCATGACGGGAATGAACGTCGAGGAAAAAGAGGACATCACCAGGTTCATACTCGATATCAACGAGGAACTGGGCAAAACCATCGTGCTCATTGAGCACGATATGGGCGTGGTAATGGATATATCCCACAAGGTATCCGTCATAGAGTATGGAATCAAGATCGCGGATGACACACCGGCGGTAGTGCGTTCCGACCCTGCGGTCATCAAAGCATATCTTGGAACGGAAGAATAGTTAATCAAGATTGAAAGGTGACAGAGCGATGGAAGGAAATGATCTGACCCTCCCCAGGATTCTGCTGGAGAACGCCAGAAAGTTCGGAAACCACAAAACAGCCGTACGGGAGAAAGACCTGGGTATATGGCAGTCATATTCCTGGGCTCAATACCTGGAAAACGTTAAATCCTTTGCTCTCGGTCTGGCAAGTTTAGGGTTCAGGAGGGGCGACAAGCTTGCCATAGTAGGAGACAACCGGCCGCAGCTCTATTGGGCTCAGGTGGCGGCGCAATGCCTCGGCGGTTTTCCCGTCCCCCTTTACCAGGATTCAATAGAGAAAGAAATATACTACGTTATCGAACATTCCGAGGCCAAAATGGCAATGGCCGAGGATCAGGAGCAGGTAGACAAACTTATCAATCTTAAAGAAAGGCTTTCCGCACTCGAGCAAATCATATATAAAGACCCCAGGGGTCTATATGAATATAACCAGCCTTATCTGAAAAGTTTTTTGGAAGTTCAGGAACTGGGGAGGCAGTTCGAAA
>CAYVLI010000455.1:0-2438 GCA_964452105.1 uncultured Nitrospinota bacterium | reverse complement strand
AACCGTTTTGTGTATCCCAGATACCCGGCACGGCCAGTTTTTGAATCAGCAGATTACCGCAAACGCCGAGCATTCTCTTATGCCATGGCTGGCTGATTGCCTGCCTCGCTCCACTGGCGTCTCTGGGATTGCGGGAACCTATCACCACTTCATAGGAATTTTCAAAAAAAGGCAGCATCGCATCAAAATGAGATATATCGGTGGAGTTATCGGCATCGGTAAAGAGACGTATCTCGCCCCTGGCTTCGAGCATCCCTTCGCGGACCGTGTAGCCTTTTCCTCTGTTATTTCTCCCGCCCATATAATTAAGGCTTGAAACAGAACGCATCATGTTCCTGACCACGTCAGACGAGCCATCGGTCGACCCATCATCTACTACGAGTATTTCATAGGAATAAGGCTTGCTTTGGAGGTAGTTATCAATGACCCTCAGCGTCTTGCCTATACGCCTCTCCTCGTTATATATCGGAATAATGATCGATATAAAGCAGCCCATTAAACCAAAACCCTCATTTTTTCTATCCCGGAGCATTACCGTATGCAGAATATAATCCTTAAATCAGCTGAAAATAGAACCGGGATTCACATAAGGGTAGAAAATTACCTTTTGCGGCAAAAAGTGTCAAATTTTGTCACTCGAATCCGAAGACACAAAATATCTATAAAACCCTTTATTTAAAGATAATTAGAGCAGATATACATTAAATAATATACTCTCTTTTTTATCTTATGACAAATATTGTCACTATTCCTTCCTATTCCGGACGGAATATCGGCCATCGATTATAGGGGATGAGATACTATTTATCTCTTATATTTCAACAAGATAGCCATTTTATTGGTTATATTGGCATGGTTTTTGTATTGTAAATGTGAAAAAGGTTGCCTCACCAGGAAAGGGGGTGATCGGAAAGGAGCAGGAACACGTTTTGGTAACCGATCTTAAAGAGATAGGAGGGTTATATGAAGATTAGTGAAATTAACAAGACCGCTCACAAACAAAGTGGTTTCACTCTCATCGAACTGATGATAGTGGTGGCTATTATCGGAATCCTGGCCGCCATAGCCATTCCTAACTTTCTGGCTTATCAGAAGAAGGCCATCACTACTGAAGCCAAGCAGGAACTGGCCAACATCAGAACGCTTGAGGTGACCTACAACGCAGATGAACTGACATACGGCTCTCTGAGCAGCATTAGCTGGGCGCTGCCCACCGGAAAGAAGAGGTACACTTACAGCCTATCGTACTCGTCGACAACGTTCCTGGGCAAGGCCACTGGAAACATCGACGGCGATTCTACCGTCGACAAATGGACCATTAACCAGAACAATTCCATGGTCCACGCAACGGATGATATCAAGAATTAACTGTCGCCACCTTTTTGCCGCACGGAGCGGTGGCAGGATCACCCTCTTGTCACCGCTCCTCTTTTAAGCGGGCCGCATTATAGCGAGGGAAAGGGAAGCCACCCGCAATAAGGAGGCGAACAGGAGAGGCCGCCATGTCGAGCGATAGAAGAGATAAAAAAGGGCAAAAGGGGTTCACCCTTATAGAGTTGATGATCGTCGTAGCGATAATAGGTATTCTGGCTGCCATAGCCATACCCAACTTTATCTCTTATCAGAAGAAAGCCATCGCTACTGAAGCCAAGCAGCAACTCCGCCACATACTCACCCTGGAGCACACCTACTACCATCTGAACCTGACCTACGGCAATTTAACGAACGTTTACTGGATGGGGCCCACCGGCAAAACGAGATATCAGTACAGCCTATCATACAGTCAGTTCACCTTCTCCGTTCATGCCACGGGAAACATTGACGGCGACTCAACGATAGACCAATGGCGGCTGACCAACGGAAATACCCTTACACACGTAACGGACGATATAAAGAACTGATCGACCTTTTCTGAATGTCGCCCCCTGCTTCTTTCCATCAATCCATAACAGGAAACATCTTGCAAGCATGGAACATGGCAATCCATAATACCCAGAGAGCCACTTTCCGGAGCTATCTGTTCGGTTTTCTTACCATCCTGATATCCTGGTCTATTTATCTCTTTTATATCTGTCCTTCCATATACTGGCGCGATTCTGCAGAGTTCATAACCGCAGGGTACACCCTCAGCGTCCCGCATCCGGCAGGATCGCCCGCTTATTCGCTCATCGCCAAACTGTTTACCTTCATACCAGCGGGCAGCATCGCCTTCCGCGTGAATCTCGTGTCTGCAGTCTTCGGCTCTTTTTCGGTCTATCTGCTCTACCGAGTCGTGAGAGCCCTCATCCTCGACCTATGGCCGGGGGAAAACGTACGGACCGCGGATTACAGCTCCTTCGTCTCGGCGATGCTCTTTCTCTTTTCCGCCACCTTCTGGAGATTCTCCGAAGTAGCCGAGGTATATACCCAGCAGATTTTCTGGCTGCTCCTGATCATCC
>CAYVLI010000454.1:0-2444 GCA_964452105.1 uncultured Nitrospinota bacterium | reverse complement strand
GCCTGCTGGCTCCCGTAAGTGTGGCAACCCAGGCAGGCCATCCCTTCCATTCCCACTCCGTGCACGCGTTTATCCATGTGGCAGCTCACGCAGAAGCGCTCCTCCGGCACAAATTTGTGCAGTTTCGTCCCATGGCACTGGGTGCACTCCAGTTGGGCCATGAATACGTGGCGTGCATGGCCGTGAGAGCGGTTGATGGAGAGGGTGGCATCCTTTGTGAGGTGGCATTCCTTGCAAATTTCGGATTTTACGAGGAAGTGGCCGTAGCGCTTGCCGATCTTTTTCGGGTTCGTTAACATGGTTCTCATGAGCATTTTGTTCTTTTCGACGATGGAAGCCTCGTGGCAGTCATGGCAGTTGATACCATTGTGGACGCTCATCTTCCAGGCGGCGAAAGCTTTGTCCATCAAATGACACGACTTGCAGAACTCCGGATTATTCTCGGTAAAGTCGTAGGCGTAGAAGGCCACGGTGAGGGCGCCGCCGATGACTACGACTCCAAGGATTATGGCCAGGATGGATAGTTTAATGGGGGATTTCATGCTCGGTTATCCTCTTATGCGTTCTATTTTCAGCGATTTAATAGTTCTCGTTCAACGCCTGCAGTGCCTTGCCACGGCATGCTGAAGAGCTGATTTTATCTCTTCGCCCGAGAGCGGCTTGACAAGATAGTAGAATATCTTCCCTTTTCTCACCTTGCGCTGGGTCTCCAGAGAGTCTTCACTGGTAATGGTGATGATGGGCAGGTTGCTGTCTATCTGGTTGATGATGGGTATGATTTCAACTCCGCCTTCTTTGTCTGAATCAAGCTCCAGGATTATGACGTCGTAGTTACAAGTCAAAATTTTCTTTATGGCATCCGTCAGTTTGTTTATGAAGTCTAACTGGTAATTCAATGCTCCAAACAGCTCCTTCAGCTGGCCGTTGAGCTCAGCATCGCTGTTGCATATCAGGATATTTGCTGTGTCGTTGTCTGCCGAACTCTTCACCGATGAACACCTGTAACCAAATATGAGTTTTGTCCGTGGTCGTTGAGCGATGATGATCTGAGCCTTACGAGGGCAGGGAGTAAAAATGCTGCTGTTTTACAAACAGATTAATGAATTCAACTATTATGGAACGATTACAAGAATCGTGCCTGTTCTGTTCCTAACTTCATGCCATGGATAATAGACACGATAATTCATTGAAAAATAAGGATAAAATTAAGATGTGCCCTGTTATGGAGGTGGGTTGTCGGGAGGGTAGTCATCGGAGTTTTAGTGTCAATATGTCATGCGTTTATCGCATAAAGGGGGTTTTAACCCAATGCTGTGGCCTGATTTGAGCGTTTCTGTCATCTTGTCAGTCGTGTCAGGAAGGATTATATCGTGGCGGGTCTTCGAATAAGCGGTATTCTTTTAATTTTCGATAGAGGGTCCTTTCGCTTATGTTAAGCGCTTTAGCGGCTTTCCCCCGGTGCCCTTTCATTTTCTCCAGCGCCTGAACTATATGCTCCCGCTCCATCTCTTTCAGGGATAATAGGTTCTTGGAATCTTCATTCTGGTTCGGGTCGGCGCTCATTCGGATATTGGAGGGGAGGTCCTTGGGCCTTATGCAGTTGTCCTCGGACATTATTATGGCTCTTTCTATTACGTTTTGCAGCTCGCGTATATTCCCGGGCCAGGTATAGTCCATCAGTATTTGCATGGTTTCATGCATCATTCTTATGTTCTTTTTTCCTGTGATGGTGTTATTTTCGGTAAAGTGCCGCGCCAGGAGGGGGATATCTTCCTTTCTCTCTCTCACGGGAGGGATGTACATGGAGAAGACATTGAGACGGTAGAAGAGGTCTTCCCTGAAGAGGCTGTCTTTCACCATCTGGAAGAGGTCTTTATTGGTTGCCGCTATTATTCTTACGTTTACCCTGATGTCCTTGGTGCTGCCCATGCGGCGAAATGTCCTGGAATCCATGACCCGCAGCAGTTTGACCTGTATTGCCGGGCTTATCTCTCCGATCTCGTCCATGAACAGGGTGCCGGTATCGGCCACTTCGAAGAGTCCGTGCTTTCTGCTCACTGCGCCCGTGTAAGCCCCCTTTTCATGGCCGAAAAGCTCGCTTTCCAGGAGGTTCTCATGCAGTGAACCGCAGTCTATGATGACAAAGGGACGTTCTTTTACGGGGCTGTTATGGTGGATGGCTCTGGCTACCAGCTCTTTGCCCACGCCGCTTTCGCCCATGATGAGGACGGTGGACTGTGTGTTGGCTACCTTCTTGATAAGTTCCAGGACATTGTTAATCGCCTGGCTCTCGCCGATTATGCCCTTGAACTCCTCCCTTCGCGCGAGTTCCTGTTTGAGAAGAACGTTTTCTTTTTCTATAAGATGCCTCTCGTAAGCCTTGTTTATAATGGTTTCCAGTTCCATCAGGTTGCAGGGTTTGGTTACGAAGTCGTAAGCTCCCT
>CAYVLI010000453.1:0-2448 GCA_964452105.1 uncultured Nitrospinota bacterium | reverse complement strand
TGTTTGTCAATAAGATAATGCTTATAATAAAAATATTTTTTATTATTATCGAACAATTCCCATACTTTATGGAATAGATTGTACACGAGAGATATGATTTTATGGGGTTTATGACCATAAATTTTTAAAACCCTTTTTGTCATCACATTATTCATTTCATTAAACGTGATCACCGAGAAAGTTCTGCCGTATTTAACCCCACTTATTTTCGTATTATTATTACGCTTCTCATTAAACCGCGTCGTCAGTGGATAAATTCCACTCTTCAGCGGAGGACACGATTCAGGCTCATCTCAGAATGCTTGTCGGAAGATGGTGTCAACCGGCGACGATAACATTTACGGCATAACTGAACACGGATAGAAGTATGCAAAAGATACGAAAAGTCTCGGGCAAATGGTAAAAACTATGGTAAATCTCGCTACTTGATGGTTGATAAAGCTAACAGATCCCTGCCAACGATCACTTTTCCTTTAAAGAACTTGCTTGCTCCTTCCCGCCATACCTCCTCGGTTACCGATGGGTCATCACCCGGGACGAAATGACTCAAAACAAGGGTCTCGACTTCCGCTTCACGGGCCACCCTGCCGGCGTCCTCGACCGTTGTGTGAGCCGTCGGGAACCACTCGACCAGTCCTTTGTACTGAGGCAGCCTCTTCGACAGCTTATCCATGAACGGCTGGTAATAGACCTCATGGACCAGTACGTCTGAACCCTTTGCCAGCTCTATTAATCCAGGCGAAGGCACCGTATCGCCGGAAATGGTGATGGATTTGTCTCTGGTATCGAACCTGAAAGCGTATGGGTTTTTACATGGAGGATGCGCCACCCGGGCGCAGGTGACCTTCACATAATCATCTTCCAGAACCACCCCTGATTCGGCGATATCTTTCGCTTCCACCAGTTCGTTGAGCGACGGCAGAGGGAAAGGAGACTGCTTTTCAGTATACTCGTGCCACTCGACGAACTCCCGCGTCATGACCTCCAGCGGGAAGGGGCCGAATGCCTTGACCCTCTCTTTCAATCCCTCTGTCTGGGCAAGGGACAGGACGGTTCCGTAATCCAGGTTGTGGTCATTATGGTGGTGAGTTATGAAGATACATTTCAGATCTTTCAGGTTATATCCGGCCAACGCCAGCTGCCTCCCCACCCCGCTGCCGCAATCCACGAGATATAGCCTGCCATTTACATCGATTACCTGGGATGGAGCCGCCCTCATCCTGGTCATCCTGCTCCCGCCCATGGTGCCCAGCAGGGTCAGTCTGGTTCCTCCTTCCTTGATATCATTCGCTTTTTGCTCCATCATTCCCCCTCCGCCTGGAGAGATAATTCATGAATTGTCTCTGCTTTCAACCACCAGATCCTTGACCACCCTTTCAGCAGATATCGGCTCCAGGGTCAGGTTCCCTTCCACGAGCGTCTGGCAGAGCAGACCCGATTTACCGTTTATTTTACCGACGCACCTGGCGCATATCCCCAGTGAACATCCCGCATGGTCATAGTATGCAATTGAACCGTCGAGGTTCTGGTAGATGTAATCGAGCACATCCATGGCGCTCATACCCTGTCTCAGCGGCAGCTCATAATCACTGTAGTATGGTTTCTCATCGACGGAAGGGTCGTATCTGAACACTTTTGCGTTTATCATTTTTTCCGGCATCGCTTTGCCCCCCATTTCTACCAGGTAAGGATAATGCACAGCCCCTTAGTGATGTCCACCCACATCGGAATGCGCTTCCATCATCTTCTTCATCATGTCCAGATAAGGGGTAACTCCCTTCGGAGGATTAACGGTTGTGGTAGTTACCTGGCGCTTGCCGATCTCCATGGAGCCGTCTCGCAGTTTTGCAATGCTCTCGCAAAGCCAATCGTCATTATCCGTCTGCGGGTAATCCTCCCTATAGTGGACTCCCCGGCTCTCTTCCCTGTAAAGCGCACTCTTCGCAGCCGCTTCCAGGAGGTGGACAATGTTCTTCAACTCTAATGCATCAATCCACTCCTTGTTATAGACCCTGCTTCTGGAAGTAGCGCCAATTTTGGGCAGTTCATCATTTTTGACCGCACCCAGAAAGTCTATAAAAGTAGTCAGCTCTTTTTGGCTGCGGATCGGACCCAGATTCCCATGAGCCATCTCCTGAACCCGTCTCCTTACCGGCGCCGGCCTGAGTCCCCCTTCCCTCTTTAAGGGAAGCTCCGATTTTTCCTCGAGAGCCGACAGGGTTTCCTCATCCGGTGGCGGCGCTTCTTCTCTTTTTGCATAGTCGGCGGCGTTTTTACCCGCTGCAGCGCCATGGACGAGCATCTCGGTAATGGCTGAGGCAACCCGGTTGGCCCCGAAAAGACCTAACGCACACTCACCGGCTGCAAAAAGTCCTTCCACGCTCGTTTCGAAGCGCTCATCGACCACGATGCCTCCATCGAAGTATTCAACGGCAGGGCCTACCTCGA
>CAYVLI010000452.1:0-2473 GCA_964452105.1 uncultured Nitrospinota bacterium | reverse complement strand
TATGTCCACCAACAGGGGGTCCGCCCCTGCGAATTTAATCGCGTTTAACAGCGCGGCGCAGACGTAGCCGGGCAGAGCGACCTGCAGGCCGGGGCCTATTCCCGACGCCAGAAGGGAAAGGTGCAGCGCCGCGGTGCCGGAACTTACCGCCACAGCTCCTTTGACGCCTATGAACTCTGCAAATTCTTCTTCGAAGGCCTCCACTTCACCGCCCTGGGCTATCCGGCCCGAGCGCAACACCCTGGCGACCTCTCTGATCTCCTCATCACCCAAGGTGGGTCTGGAATGGGGAATCATGATAAACGGTCCTCAACTTACTGAAGACAGATTCAGGAACAATCGTTGGGAGACAAAACCTTCCGCATATTTCACGCGCCCCTGTATGCCTCTGTAGTTCGCCAGCGACCGGGCCACATCAAGGATGGACAGGTCTTCTATGTTGGTCTTGTAAACCTGGGATTTATGGGCCTTGAGAAGCTCCAGCTTGTCTTCCAGTAAATGGTCTATATTGACGAACACGTTGGGTGAAAAATTGTTGGTGGTGGGCACCTCATAGAAGAGCACGTTGGGAACATAGCGGGTGGCGGAGAGGGTGGCCTGGCTCAGGTGGCGATGGTCCTGATGGGTGTCATCGAAGTAGTTCACGAAGATCAGCTTGGGCTTGGTCCGGCTCATTACTTCTTCTATGGCATCTATCAACTCTTTTCCCGGCATCAACCTGGTATCCGCGAGCTCGCCGCAGAAGGCATTTTCAGCGCCCATCAGCTTTGCCGAATCAAGCTGCTCTTGCTTTCGGACGTCTTCCTCACCGCCCTTACCGCCGCAGGTGAGGACGTACAGGTAAACCTTGTGGCCTCCCCTGGCATAGTGCAGGAGAGTTCCCCCGCATCCAAACTCTATATCATCAGGATGTGCTCCGATGGCCAGGATATTCATGAGCTTCCCCCTGCTTAATCGTCGGTCAGTATCGTCAGGCTTTCGGGCCCGCAGTTAAAAAGAAGGTCCACTATGGACATGTTGGGCTGGAACTCTCCGTAAAGCTGAGGATAGACCGGATGCTTGAAATCATGGAAATTCACCTTTATGCCCTCTTCTTCGAAGCGGTTGAGGTCCAGGTAGCTTCTGCCCACTATTCCAGACAGGTAACACTCTGCGCCCACCTCCTTGCATAGCGCCACCAGCCGCTCGGTGGGTTCGTTTACCTCGGGGAACTCCGAGGCGAGGGCGGTCTCGACTTTTATTCCCAGCATGTCCATCATGAGCCTTAGAAAGAACAGGTTTACATCCACCAGCCCGGGCCACTCCCGGGAGTAGGCCTCCTCGAAGGCCGGAAAGTATTCCCTGAAATAGGACGCCGGCGAATAGTTTGTAACAAGGGCGTGGTGGTGCTTTTTGCACCAGTTCACCCTGTGGTTCGTGCGGACATCCTTTATCTTGTCTCCGTGGCTGAAACTGACCGGCACCGTGAGCCACTGCCACCCTCGGTGCGTTCTGATCTTGTTCCTGTTCTGCCATTCATTCTTGACGAACTGAACGTTATCCAGAAAGATGAACAAATCAGACTTCAGTATCTTGTGGAACAATCCCAGCCAGGGCAGGTATTGAGGTTGATGTATCGAAACGATCACTTTTCGGAGTTCCCTGTAAAAGGTCTATGATGCGGCTCACCCACTTCCGTTTCATGAGCCGCTCTCCGTCTCGACGAATATGGGATTGGAAATTATCCTGTGCGGTTCGGGCCCTTTCACGTCTATTCTATAATAGAGCATCCCACCACCGGGTTTCTCCCTGTTGTCCACGAACCTCAGCTTAAAAGGCGTGCTACCCTTAAACCGCTCTATTCCTTTGCCGCTGCGCACAAGTGAAACCGTGAGCTTTCTTTTGCTCCCATCGCTGGCGGTAATTTTCACTTCCACCACCGGCGGCCCCTTTACCTTTATCCGGTCGCCGGAGAGGCCGCTGATGCGGCTCTTCACATCCCGCACCCTGAAAGTGTTCAGGATGAGACGATATTCTTTCGTTCTCCACAGCGAATATACACGCCCTTTTCTAATGGCTTCCAGCGCGGCTTCCCTGCTCAGCTTATGGAGCATAAACACGGTTATCACCTCGGCTATGTCTTCGGAACCGTCTGTGCTTCCGTGAAAATCTTCACCGGCGATTCCCCATGCGGGTTTTTTACGCTCGCCGCCGGTGTATTCCATGAGGACCTGGTCCCATCCTTTTCCCGGGTCTGTGAGATGTCGTACATCCCTGTACATGGCCTCGAATCCGTCGTAGTTTCCGGTGGAGGTCAGGCTTTCGGGGTGAGGCGGCGTCTCGAAAGCTATGGGGCCCAGGGGAGTCTCCAGGTTCGAGGTGGTTAGGTTGGATTCCGGATGGGCCCAGAAGACAAGCGCTCCATGCTCACCTGCGTAATCTATAACCCGTTGATAAGGGGCCGCGCCGGCATCTCCCCTGGTGCTGTAGGGTG
>CAYVLI010000451.1:0-2479 GCA_964452105.1 uncultured Nitrospinota bacterium | reverse complement strand
CAAGCCGTCGGCACACCGGCCTCTTCAAGCTCGATCCCGTCGTGGATACTCCACGACGTGCATGAGCCTCAGTCACCGATCGCATTAAGGACCAGGTCGCATTTCTCCTTCAGTTCTTTCAATGCGCTCTCCGGCGCCGGTGATGCAGCATCCTTTTCCCTGTGCAGGATATCTGAAAACCGATACTTGTTTTTCAGACCTTCCGTCAGCCGCTCCAGCAGGAGGCTGGCGTTATGTTTCCTGTTGCAGAGTATCCCGAGCGTTTTACCCTCCAGCCCGGAGAGCCTCTCGGCCATGTTCTTTTCTTTTACGTCGGCCTTGCTTACCGGAACCATATACTCTATTCGTTCTTCAACCATCGCTTTTCCCTCCCCTCTGCATCTTTTTACTCGCCGTTAACTCCTGAAATCTTTCACCGAAAGAGCGGGTGCGCCGTTTTTAAGCGTCAGGGGCTTTGTCACCGCCCTGGTTATTCCGAAGGTGGGGATGAATACGGAATGCCTTCCCGAACCGCCGGCTACAATTACCATAAGGTCCTCCGGCCTTCGCATGACGGGCATCATCAGATCGTCATCATCGACGTCATACTCTTTCGGCTGGTCGAACATACCCCACATGCCCCCCTTCTTCAACCTCCCGCGTGGGTGCCTGGCCGTCTCGAAGATAAAGTTTTTAACGTCCTGCTTGCTCCACCCCTGCCCGGCTATTATATCCGCATGCTCTGGTCCCAGCACCAGCATTGCTTCCGCCATCAAATATGAAGAGTTTGTGCCCATGCCGCACATGGTGAAGGCGGCGGTAATCAAAATCCCCTCCGCGCTGGCGCTTATGTGGTCGTTTATGTTGTGAGGCGCTTCCGCTCCGATTACGGTAACGGTGCTCGTCTCCGGAGAGTATCCTTTCTCCACGTGCAATGGCTCCCAGGGGTTGGCCTCTTCGTTCTCGGCCATGCAGTATGAATATTTACCAGGATGTCCGAAGGTGGCCCGGTCCAGAACGCCCGGCACGGCGCCTCCGATGTTGAGCAAAGCCAGCCTCACCGCGCGTCCTATGGTGGCGTTGGCCATCCATCCCTGGCCGAATACGTTGTAGCCTGAGTTTATATCCAGTTCCTCGGCCACGGGCCCGTTCATCAGTATCAGGGGCGATGCCACATGGGTGGTGGTCTGAATCCCGTAAAGGTTGAACTCCTTTTCGATAAGGGCTTCGACAGCTGTCACCACGATAGGAAAATAGGGTGGAAGGCATCCGGCCATGACGGCGTTAATCGCAAGCTTCTCTATGGTGGCCTCGCCATATTTTGGCGGGATGGCAGCCACCACTTCTCCCGGCTCCCGGTCAATGTACCGGAGCATCTTTTCCACCCGCTCCCGGGTGGGCGGGAGGATGGGCAAGCCGTCCGTCCAGCCCCGACGATAAAAATAAATGTTTACGGTGTCTATGGAATTTTTGAGCAGTATGCTCTCGGACGATGAATTTTCTTTTGCTGCCATACTCTTTTCTCCTGTATGAAAAAGGCAGCTTGCCGCAATGCAACTTCGCCTATCATGCCTCTGCAGCATTCATGAGCGTATGCACCACCTTCATAATTCTGCCGAAAACCTCCCCGGCCTTTCCTTTGACGATTATGTCCGCATATCTGTCGTGGGGGGTATCGCTCATATTAATTATAACCAGCCTGGCGTTTCCCTGCTTCGCATAGAGCGGCATCAGGGCAGCCGGCTGCACCACCAGAGAGGAACCGACTACTATGAACAGATCCGATTCTCTAGACCTGCTCTCCGCCTCGGCAGTCTCACTCTGAGGCATCGATTGTCCGAAAGATATGGTGGCCTGTTTTAGTATGCCCTCACAATCCTCGCACCTGGGCACCTCTACCCCATCCTCCAGCCAAACCTGTATCTCCTGCCTGGGATAACGTTTGCCGCATTTCAGACAGTTAACCCATGCGGTTGTACCGTGCAGCTCTATGACCTTGTCCGGCGAATTGCCAGCCTTCTGATGCAAGTTGTCCACGTTCTGTGTTATCACGCAATCCAGCTTGCCTATCTTCTCCAGTTCGGCGATGCCCAGATGAGCCGGGTTGGGTTCGGCGTCGGCAACGGTATAATAAAACTCCTTGCTCAGGGTCCAGGATTTCCGGCGCGACTCCTCACTGCTTATGAACTTCTGGTAGGTAAAGTCGTCGGGATCGAATTTTTCCCAGACTCCACCCGGACTACGGAAATCGGGTATGCCAGATTCAGTGCTCACCCCTGCGCCGGTAAAGACTACAATCCTGCCCGACTCCATGATGAGCCTGGCCACCTCTTCTGCGGCCTTATCCATATCGTAAGCTTCCATTCGCCGACCTCCTGAAAGCAGATGTCATCTGGCAAAAATGACCGGTCACAACCGGAAAATTATTCTTCCGCAAAAACATACATATTATATCAGATCATGGATTTGGTTGCCCCTCCGTCAACATTGATGCAGGCGC
>CAYVLI010000450.1:0-2481 GCA_964452105.1 uncultured Nitrospinota bacterium | reverse complement strand
GACCGGACAGGCAGCTTTGCGCGAAACCATAGCGCTGATATTCGATTCCATGGAAAGACGCTCGCGAGAGCTGTTTTCCACGGACAGCCTTGAGCGCTCCCAGTTCTTCAGGGACATCGTCGGCTCGGAGTTCCTGCGGATGGCGGACAAACAGAGCAGCGCCAACGGCCTCAGCTTCGAGGATTTGATGGCAGTCTATGACAAGTCCATACTGAAGGTGGAGAACCAGGTGTTGGAGGGCGGCTTCAAAGAGAATATCAAATCGGCCATGGAGTTGACGGTGCGGCAGCCCGGTCTGTCCGAAAGAAAGCCCGTAAAAAAAGTTGCAGAAACCATAGAGAAAATAGAGACCGGCGACGTTTCGAACTCCCACCATGGCCAGGCCGGGCAGTTTATAGCAGAAGGACTGCCCATGGAGAACACCGTGGGCACTGGCTACGGCAGGCAGAGGCTGCCATTCAGGAAGGATCAGATTCGTTCGGAGATACTCTGCCACGGCCTGGGAGCACACTTCATGTTCCCCGGCACCAGCACCGTGCTGGACATCGGCGGGCAGGATACCAAGGCCATACAGGTGGACGAACACGGAATCGTGAAGAGCTTTCAGATGAACGACCGCTGCGCCGCGGGATGCGGGAGGTACCTCGGATACATCGCCGACGAACTCAACATAGGTCTCCACGAACTGGGGCCCTTATCGCTACAATCCAGCAGGACCGTCCGCATAAACAGCACCTGCACGGTATTCGCGGGAGCGGAGCTGCGCGAGCGCATGTCCCTGGGAGAGAGCAGGGAGAATATCCTCGCCGGTCTGCACAGGGCCATAATCCTTCGGGCCATGTCCCTGCTGGCGCGCTCCGGCGGCGTGTTCAGCGAGTTCACCTTCACCGGAGGCGTGGCCAGGAACCCCGCGGTGGTCAAGAGCCTCGGAGAACTGGTGAGCGAGCACTACAACGTCAAAAAGGTCAACATCCACCCCGATTCCATCTACACTGGCGCCGTCGGCGCCGCCCTCTTCGCGCACAGAGGATAGACCGGACAACAGATGCAGAATCAGCCAAGGAACGAATACTTGAACAATTATTGTAGATGCCGAGGTAACTCTTATTCCTTGTAGAAGGTAGATAGAGACATGCCTAAAGATACAAGTAGCCCTTTTACTCCTGGTCTTCCCGTCCCCGTAGAGTTCTTCGTAGGACGGATGACTGAAATCGAATTCTTAAGGAAAAAGGTGGCTAATGCCACGAGTGGTCGCCTCGAGGTAGGGTTTCTCATCGGGGAACGAGGAATCGGAAAAAGTTCTTTAGCTTCTTTCGTTGGGTCCTTAGCTCAACAAGAGCGCGATATGCTTGGGCTACATACCTTTCTTGGCGGCGTTACATCCTTGAATGAAATGGTCCGTCGAGTTTTCGATCGTCTTTTAAAAGAGAGTGTGGGAACATTCTGGCATGAGAAGGTGAAACAGTTCTTTGGCAAACATATTCGGCAGGTGGGTCTTTTCGGTATTAGTGTCGAGTTTGAGGCTCCTGACAGGGATTTAAGGCGAATGGTTGATGATTTTGCACCAGCGCTTCGTAATCTTGTTGAAAGTGTAAAGGATGAAAGAAAAGGAATTTTTCTTGTTCTGGATGACATCAATGGCCTCGCCTCCTCTTCTGATTTTGCCAACTGGCTCAAAAGCCTGGTAGACGAAATTGCGACTTCTCGAAAACCTCTTCCTCTATGTCTCCTGCTCGTTGGGCTGGAGGAGAGGAGACAAGCAATGATTGAGCTTCAACCCTCCCTTGCGCGAGTGTTCGACTTGGTAGAAATCCAAGCATGGTCACCCGATGAAACACGTGCTTTCTACCAAAAAGCTTTCTCAAGCGTCGGTATGGAAGTTGAAGAATCAGCTTTCGATTTTCTGGTCCGCTTTACTGGAGGACTTCCGGTAATAGCTCATGAGATTGGCGACGCCGCATTCAACCTTGACAGTGATGGCCGCATCGATGAATCTGACGCCCAAAACGCCGTGTTCGCGGCCGCTGATATTATCGGCCGAAAACACTTGCAGCCACAAGTGTTTCGGGCTATTAGGAGTAGGCGTTATCGCAGTATTTTAAGGAAACTGGCAAGCGGCCCTTTCGGGTCCCGATTCCAGCGCAGTGAAGTGTTAAAGCACCTCTCTACAGAGGAAGTTGGAGTTTTCGATAATTTTATAAAAAGAATGAGGGAACTGGGTGTAATCAAACCTGACGTAGGGGTTGGTGCTTATCGGTTTATAAATCTTCTCCATTATCTCTATTTCGTCATTGAGGCGGATAAGCCGACGAGGGAAAGATGAGCATCGTAACTCTCTGAACAACTCTGAAAGACTCGACACAAGTTTTGTTTAGCGCTTTTATGAAATGCAATCCATTGGACATCTTAAGAAGAAAGGAGTGCTGATTGTTCAAGACCATGGGCATAGACGTGGGGACCAGCGCCGTCAAGGTGGCGGTG
>CAYVLI010000449.1:0-2485 GCA_964452105.1 uncultured Nitrospinota bacterium | reverse complement strand
GGCTTCCTTTGCTTTTTCGGCCTCCGTCTGGTTGGACATCTCCACAAACCCGAACCCCTTGCCTTCGATTACATTGACCTGCCGAACTTCGCCGTGATCGGAAAACAGCTCTCTTAACTGCTCGCTAGCCACTGAGTAATCGAGATTCCCTACATACAGTTTGCTACCTTGCATCCTTAATTCCCCTATTCTCGCTATTTTTCCCCGTCCAATAATGTTTCTCAGGAAGGCTGATGCAAGATAACACTTCTCACCCCTTTAGGGAACATTATTAAACCAGAGAATCCTCAATCAAGTCTCAGTCAAGAAAATTTTATTTAGCTATAAAACACCTCCCGGAAGATAAGTCGGCCTAAATGCACCACGGAGGCCCCGTTAACGACCTGTAATTCATCTTAGAAACGGGCACAATTAACTTGGTACACGCTCTTCAGGCTAATATGAGCGCATTATAAACAAAAATCAACATAATAATCGCCAATAGACTTCCGGGCTGATTTGGCCGTGGGGTGGAACTCTTATATCACCATTATTCTAAAGAAGACACAATCAGAGGATATTTACCAGATCAGGAGCCAGCATCTTCGGCGGCCTTATGTATTGCATGTTTCACCAGAGTGGGGACCATGCGGCGGCGGTATTCGGGCGTCCCGGCGGTGTTGGGCACAGGATGGGCCAGTTTGTACGCAGTTTGTGCCACTTCTTCCACCACCTCCCCATCGGGCCGCTTCCCGGCGAGTATTTCTCCGGCTTCGGGCACTTCGAAGGGCGAAGGAGCCACGGCATTGAGCACCACTGAAGCTCTGTTGCATACGCCCTTTTCTATGCTTATTGCTGCGGCTACGCCCAGGATGGGGAAGTCCACCTCATCCCTCAACCTGAGCTTCACATAAGCCGCGCCGGACCCATCGGCGGGGGCTGGAATGCTCACTTCGGTTATTATCTCGTCGGCAGCGATGGCATTCGGACACAGGCCATCCCCTGTATAAAGCTCACTGACGGGTATTGTTCGTTCGCCCCCTTTTCTGACAAGCTTCACCTCCGCCCCCAGCACCATCAAGACGGGAGCCGTATCGCCGGAATAGACGGCGAAGCATTTCCTGCTTCCGGGAACGACGTGGCATACATCCCCTCCGGTCTTGTGGCAGGGGGGCCTGGACTTACGCCAGTATGCGGACTGGTTGTAGTACCAGCAGCGCGTGTCCAGGCAGAGGTTTCCGCCGATGGTGCCCTGGTTGCGTACCTGCACCGAGCCTACTTTTGAAGCCGCCTCCACCAGGGCGGGATACTTATCTCTAATCAAAGGCGACTCCGAAAGCCGGGCGAGCGACACGGCGGGGCCGATGCACAGCCCCGCGGTTTCATCGTATCCCATGAAATCGAGCTCGGGAACAGAGGCGAGATTTATTAGATGCTCGGGCGTACAAAGCCTATGCTTCATGGCGACGAGCATATCCGTGCCCCCGGCCACGAGCCTGGCGGCTTCTCCATGCCCGGCAAGGAGAGAAACAGCCTCTTCTACCGTAACCGGCGCATGATACTCAAACCTGGTCAGCCTGTGCATCAGTCTAAACGCCCTATGGAAAAGCAGATGGTTTGAACCATATTTAATGCTGGCCTGCGTGTGAATATTATCAAAGGTTAGCCCTACAGGGGTAGAAAAATTTAATCGGTTCGGCTATGTCTGTCAGGGTTCTTCTAAAACGGGCGACCCGCCGGTCGCCCCTACATGTGGGTTTTCAGGGTCGATGTCCCATTTAATGGGATTCTCTACAATGTATCGTCTTACCCTGTCCAGTTCGGTTTCATTGCGGATGACGTGCTCATAGTAATTGCGCTGCCATAAAGATTTTCCTTTTCGCGACAACAAACGGTTAACCTGTCTGCCTGATAGCGATTTAAAAGCACGTATAATTTCTGCTAACGTAGGGGCGCTGCTTGCTGCGCCCTCTGTGGGCGGGGCAAGCACCGCCCCTACAATTACGATGATGCCG
This sequence comes from uncultured Nitrospinota bacterium, assembly GCA_964452105.1. Classification (GTDB taxonomy): domain Bacteria; phylum JAUXIQ01; class JAUXIQ01; order JAUXIQ01; family JAUXIQ01; genus CAYVLI01. The sequence continues at coordinate 491 of CAYVLI010000449.1, read as the reverse complement.
TGGAGGTGGTTGGGCATGATTACGAACTCGCCCAATTTTGCGGCCGAAAACCTCCTTGGTATTTCTTCCCATACCTTCCGAACGATAGCACCTGCATCATTTAATATCATCTCTTCATCAACGATGTCTCCGAACATACACTGCCGCCCGTTTGTGCACACGGTAATAAAATAGGCCCCCGGCTGAGAATAATCGAACTCCTTGAGCCTAATGGAGCGCCTGCCGCGGATGTCGGTATTAGATTTCATCACTGCGGTATTGGCAGTGTTCAAAGATAACCTAAATAAATTTATTTCCTGAACCAAGAAACCTTGTTTGTATTCAAAGTTTAGAGATAAACATTGTATATCCATAATTAACCTTGGTAATTTTTAAATTGAACTGTCCTTCTTTCGCTTAACTATTATGATTTGCTTCTGTAAGTTTGCAAGACCATTCTAAAGCTCCTCTGAAATCAAATTGTTCGTTCCCTATATCAGAAAAGATTCGCT
>CAYVLI010000448.1:0-2486 GCA_964452105.1 uncultured Nitrospinota bacterium | reverse complement strand
CCTAGCTATGGCCAATCTCTGCCGCTCTCCGCCTGAGAGCTCACTCGGATACCTTCCCTGATGTTCTTTGAGGTACATCAGAGATAGCAGTTGGTCAATTTTATTGTCGATTTCCCTCTTTGGCTTTTTCCCTCTGCCATCGACCACAAACTCTATGTTCTGACGCACCGTCATGTGAGGCCAGAGCGCCAGATTCTGAAATATCATGGCCATGCGACGCTTCGCAGGAGAAACCATATCGGTCGGGCTGCTCGCTATGCGTCCATCTATTCTGATTTCTCCCCTGTACGGCCTCATCAAACCCGCCATTACTCTTAACAGGGTCGTCTTTCCCGATCCGGATGGTCCGAGGAGCGCCAGAATTTTCCCTTCTTCCACATTAAGGGAGACATCGATCAATATCTTTTTCCCGGCAATCTCGCATGAGATATTTATCAATTCAATCATATCCTGATCTTCTTGACAGAATACCTGTATAGAGGATACAAAATGCTTATGGACAAAATCATGATGAGGATCAAGATTAAATTAAGAGAAAAGATTATATGCTCCCCGCCATAATGCATGAAATTGTAAATACTGATGGGAATCGTAGCTTTTCCCGGCGATGCGATTAACAGCGCCGTTCCCAGATTACCCAACGAGAGCACGAAGCCCGCAAGGAATCCTGCTATCAGCGTCGGCAGAGACAGCGGAAGCAGAATTTTACCCACCATTTTAAACCAGCCTATATCCGCCATAATAGCCGCTTCTTCCAGTTCAACGTCTATCTGCTTGATCCTCGTTGAAATTATTTTGATTACAAACGGACTGTATCCAGCCATGTAGCCAATGACCAGTATAGCTGATGTTCCATAGACCCAATCGAGACCGGGCCTGTTCCACACCTTTATCAATCCGATGCCCAGTACGATGGAAGGTACTCCGAAAGGCGTCTGCGTTATGAAATCCAGGAGGGTCTTGATGAACCCCCTGCCCCTCTCTATGTAATAGGCGGCGCCGAACGAAAGTATAACCATGATAAAGGAACTCAGGGCCGCAACATAAATGCTATAGAATATTTTATCTCTGGAGCCGATGAACGCCTTGACATAGTTCTGAAAAACACCTGCCCCCATGGTTAACACTATCAGAGGTATGGCCACGGCCAGAGTCAACACAACAAGAGCGTAAGCAATAGTCAGCGGTTTAAATCTGCCCAGCCTGAACAGGCACTCCTCCCTCCCGGCAACCTCTAAATTTGCATAGGATCTATTTTTCATGTACAGCATCTGTCCCCATATGAGCAACAGGGTTACCGCCATCAACGGAAGTGATAGTATTGTAGCGGCTTTTTCATTATAAAAGGCGCTGAAATTGATGAATATCTCCATGGGATAGACCTTCAACCTCAAGATGTCCGCCGCCTCAAAGTTCACGATGGTGAATACGAAAACCAGTATCGCAGCCGAAGTTATATGCGGCGTCACCAACGGTAATGTTACCCCGCGGATCGTCTTGAAAAAACCTTTACTCATATAGGAGGCTTCCTCGAGAGTCTGATCTATCGACCTGAGTCCCGAAGAGACTATAAGCGTAACGAAAGGGAAAAAGGATAAGGTATAGACGAGTATTCCGCCGGACAGGCTGTATATAGAACCGGACAAGCCGCCGAGATAGGAATTAAAAAACTTTACCCATATAATGGCATGCATATAAGGTGGTATTATCAGCGGAAGCAGATAAGCAAAATTAAAGAATGACTTGCAGGGAAGGTCGGTCCTGTTTATTAGAAAGGCCAGTGGCGTTCCTATCAAAAGCGAAAATATGGTTGCGCCGCCGGCCAATACCAGACTGTTTCTAATCAGGACCATCTGCCTCGGCGTAAGCAGCAGACTTTTCAGGAAATCGAGCGAAGCGCCACCCGCCTCATTTCGAACGCCTTCAACAAACAGGATTACAACAGGCGATATTATAATGGCGGCAAAAACCAGAACGACGATGAGCAGTCTTTTGTTGACATACATTACATTTCAGTCAAATTTCGGACTCAACTTCCGTTACCCTCTATGAACGCAAGAGATAGAATGCGATTCGCACTATTTTATAAACAGCTCCTGGGCGAAACGAGCGACCTTTTCAAGATTGTTTGATACTTCGTAATAATCGACCGCCATCGCCTTTATTTCAGATATGTCCGGAACGTGAGGAGGCCTCTTCACTTCACTCCTCAGTGGAATCTGGGCGGATTCGCTGAAAGCCAGCCTGCTTTCAACCTTTTCCGATAGCAAATAATCTATCAACTTTTTCCCGTTCTCGGGATTCGGGCCGCCCTTCACAAGCCCCACCGTGTTGGGTATGACCAGCGTCCCGATGCCGTCCTTATCAGGGAAAAGCATTTTCACCGGTTTCCCCCTTAAAATGGCCACGTTGGCATCATCCGTATCGGTGAAACCGATGGGAACTGTTCCATCGGCCACCATATCTCTGGTTACGGAATTACCAGC
>CAYVLI010000447.1:0-2487 GCA_964452105.1 uncultured Nitrospinota bacterium | reverse complement strand
TTCCTAAGGGTGGGGAATAACCAAACCCCGGCCCACACCATGCCCGCAGGCTCCAACGCCCTCCCCCTCCGCTCAAACATACCCGCCATATCCGAGTTCGTCTTCAACGTGGTGGACCCCACTTTCCCGCAGCGGGCCAGGGATGCGGGCGGCGGCATGGTCGTGGGAGGCGAGAACTACGGGCAGGGTTCGAGCAGGGAGCACGCCGCACTTGCCCCAATGTACCTGGGCCTCAAGATGGTCCTCTCCAAGTCCTTCGCCAGAATACACAAGGCCAACCTCGTGAACTTCGGCATCCTGCCCCTAACCTTTGCCGAAGCAGGGGACTACGACAGGATGGAGCAGAGCGACAGGCTAATCATAAACAACGTCAGGGAACAGCTGAAGCAGAGCGACACTATTACTGTGAGGAACGAGACCAGGGATTACGAGTTCGAAACCAGGCACGGCCTATCAGAACGACAGAAAGAGATTATTGAAGCAGGCGGACTCCTCAACTACACCAAACAGAAGGCGGTTGATTAATCAGCATCAAGGGACTGGTAGAACAGAAGGAACGAACTCATGCAAAAATATCAGTGCAGCATCTGCGGCCACGTTTATGACCCTGTCGAAGGAGACTCGGAAGCCGGAATAGCGCCGGGTACATCTTTTCAAGACCTGCCTGATGATTGGGTCTGTCCCAACTGTGGCGCCCCCAAAAGCGATTTCGAACCGTATGAAAATTAATAAAATAGAGCCAGCAGGCCCCTTCACGATATAATATTATGTAAAGATATCTTTCTTAGGGGAGGGCCTTTTGATGGCATATCGGATAGAAAAAGATTCCCTCGGGGAAAAGGGAGTCCCCGAAAAAGCATATTACGGAATCCAGACCCAGCGGGCGCTGGAGAACTTCCCCGTCAGCGGTCTCCGCGAGCATCCCATCTTCATACGAAGCTACGTTCTCATCAAGAAGGCCGCCGCCCTCGCCAACATGGAACTGGGCGCACTGGACGAAGAAAAAGGCGAAGCCATAGTTGCCGCCTGCGATGATGTGCTTTCGGGAAAGCTTATGGACCAATTCGCCGTGGACGTCTTCCAGGCCGGAGCCGGCACCTCCTTCAATATGAACGTGAACGAAGTGCTGGCCAACAGAGCCCTTGAGCTGCTGGGCAAATCAAAGGGAGAGTACAGCCACCTTAGCCCCAACGATCACGTTAACATGGCCCAGTCCACCAATGACACTTTCCCCACCGCCATCCACCTCTCCGCCCTTCTGCTTCACAGGGAGCTCGAACCTGCCCTTCAGGGCGTGATAAACGCTCTCAGAAAAAAAGGAAAGGAGTTTGGACATATCGTAAAATCAGGCCGCACCCACCTCCAGGACGCCGTGCCGGTTACGCTGGAGCAGGAATTCAATGCCTGGGCCGAAGCCCTGGACAGGGCCGGGAGATATCTGGCGGATAGCTGCGAACTTCTGAACGAGCTCGCCCTGGGCGGGACAGCCGTGGGCACCGGTCTCAACACCCTGCCGGGTTACAGAAAAATGGTCGTAGCCAGACTGAGTGAACTCACCGGCCTGCCCCTCAAGCCCGCTCCGGACGCCAGGGAGGCAATGCAGAGCAGGTTCGCGGCCGGGGTCGTCTCAGGAGCCCTCAAGGCACTGGCGCTGGAACTCATCCGCATGGCCAACGATCTTCGCCTGCTGAGCTCTGGCCCCACCACCGGAATCAACGAGATAGACTTGCCAGCGGTACAGCCCGGCTCTTCCATCATGCCTGGCAAGGTCAACCCCGTTATGGCGGAGTGCCTGAACATGGTGGCGTTTCAGGTGCTGGGGAACGACCTCACCGTGTCCATGGCAGTCCAGGCGGGGCAGTACGAACTCAACGTAATGATGCCGACTATCGCATACAATATCCTGTTCTCCATGGAAATTCTAAAGAACTACCTCCCCGTGTTCACAGGTAAATGCATCCAGGGCATCACCGCCAACCCGGAGCGTTGCCGGGAATACTTCGAGAACAGCCCGGCCCTTGCCACCATACTGAACCCCTACATAGGCTATCTCAAGGCCGCGGAGGTGGCCAAAGAATCCCTCAAACGCGGAGTGACCATCAGGGAAATAATACTGGAAAAAGGCCTCCTGGACGAAGAGACGCTGAACAGGATACTCGATCCCTCTTCCATCACCGGCGGTGCGGAATAACAGGAACGACCGCTTCTATAGCCACATAAATCCGAAAAGCATATAATATAAAACACTACCCGACCCGGATATTTCACATAAACAGGAGTAAAAGGGGCAAAGCAGATGGTGACTCTCAAGATAAACGATGTTGAGGTAACCGTAGAAGAAGGGACTAACATCATCGAAGCGGCCAGGGAGGTCGGGGTCCAGATACCCCACTTCTGCTACCACCCCGGGCTGTCCCTGAGCGGCACCTGCCGGTTATGCTACGTTGAGATAAAGGGCGTGCCCAAGCTGCAGATAGGCTGCAACAC
>CAYVLI010000446.1:0-2487 GCA_964452105.1 uncultured Nitrospinota bacterium | reverse complement strand
AAGAGATAATGAATCTTAAATCCGCTTATAATTTCGTTCGTGAAAGCTCAAAGCACAAGTTTATGCTCGACGAAATTCTCATTAAAAAAATACATCGCATTGTTACGGCCGATATAGAGCATCCTTATAACGTTCCAGGTCGATACCGAAACCATCGCGTCAAGGTCGGAGACATGGAGCATGGAGGAACCTACACACCGCCGAAGATATTGGAAGACATAAATGCCCTGATGAGAGAATTGGTGAGGTGGATAAACAGCGAAGAGCTTCTGGAGCTTGAACCCATACTGCGGGCCGCATTGACCCATTATCATCTGGCCCTTATTCACCCATTCGCCGACGGGAACGGCAGAACAGCCAGACTGGCCGAGGCGGCGATTTTGTTATCAGCAGGAATAAAATATGCGCCGATAATGCTTTCAAATTTTTATTATAAAAATATTGACGACTACTTTTGGGCCTTTTCCAATTCCATAAGAAATAGAGAAAAGGATGTAACCCCTTTCCTGGCTTTCGTCATAAGGGGTTTCACCGAATCCAATAAAGAAATTAAAGAAAGAGTCATATTTCATATTCGCATACTTGCGCTGAGGGATTACTATCGATTTCTTAGAAAAGGCCGAAATATTACCCAGCGTCAATTCGATCTCTTAAATATCCTGTTAGGCAATCCCATACCCTTTACACTCAAAGATTTAAAAGAAAACACTACCTTTGCTATCCTCTACAGGGATGTTAGTGAAAGGACTGCCAGACGGGACCTGAAGGCCTTGCATGGCCGAGGCCTTCTACTTATCGATAACAACAAATACCGATTGAATTATAGGGTCCTGGGATAACTTCTGCTACTAACGCCGCGGGATAAGAGGATTACCATAATTTAGCTGAAAATCGAGAATGCGGCTCGTAGAATACAAGTAGCTGTTGTAAGGTAACTTGAATAAACCTTTGCCACCCTTGTGTCGGCAAAAAAGGTGGACAATCTGAAAGAGATAGCATAAAACATATTTCATGCTGGTCACCTGCAATTACAATTTCAACTACGATGGGAACAACCTCACGGGAATACCTGGTGAAATATAATAAATCTATCGATTGACTTTATACATCACCAATAAACATCATCAGTGACATACAAATTATCATAATTCTAACTACATGCCTCTATACGGCCATAATTAGACGAGGGAAGAACCGTAAAGTTCAATAATACCATTCTGAAGATCGCCGAGAAGGGGGCTAAGAACCTCCATAGGCTTTTACATGAACCCATACTCCAGCGCGAACACTTTCCTTTATCTCGTGCTTTAAATTCTTGCAGAAAGTTATTTCCCAACAGACGCGCAGCAAAATTGCTAACAGCGCTTTTGTTCATTACGCTCTTCTTATTTGCGCCTCTTGCCCAAGGAGCCAGCCAGAATTATCCGTCCACCACCGGACCTTTCCCATGGAAGAATCAGCAGCCCCTCCAACTGCTATTCCTGCAACCGGTTGCAGACAGGGCAGTCCCCCTCTCTTCGGGTTCATACGAGCTCAGGGTTGATAATGCGTTGACCAACGTCCTGAACAAGAAAAACGGCGGCGATTTCCATGCTTCATTGGACCTGGAGGTCCTACGAAGCTCTATCACACTGCTCTATGGGGCCGGGAAAGGGTTCGAGCTGGGTGCGGAGCTTCCCTTCTATTTCGTATGGCGAGGGCTCTTGGACGACACAATTCTGGACGTAGAGGAGTTTATTGGAGCGAGGAGCTTCAGAATGAAAAGCTCGCAGTTTAAGTTTGACTACCAATTGAGCAAAGGTGGAAGGACTTTTTTTGCCGGAAGGGAAAACTCGCTGGGGGTGGGTGACATCTCATTATGGATTAAGCGGTCCATCATTGCAGCGGACCATGGCGATACGCTTTCTCTGCCTTCGCTGAGCGTCAGAGGCGGCTTAAAAGCGCCGACCGGAGATAGCAGCAGAGCTTTAGGGAGCGGAGAGTGGGATTTCTCCGTGGGCCTCCTCATTGAAAAACATCTCTGGCGTTTCTCCTTTTACTTTGATGCAGACTTGATATTTCCGGGCAACCCTTTCAAAGAAGTCGGACTCGACGCAGAACCTTTCTACACACTGGTTTGGAGCTGGGAGATAAAAGCAACCCGAGGGCTTTCCTTCAATCTGCAGATGGATATGGTGGAGAAACCTTTCAGAAATGTCAACTTCGATTTCCTGGATAACAGGATATTCAACGTCCTCTTCGGCGTTTCTTACGCCACTAAGCGGGGCGTCATCATAAGAGCGGGTATAGTCGAGGACATCTTTGCCTCTGAGCAGGAGTCCGCCGACGTATCCATCCTCATCTCCCTGGCAAAACGCTTCTGAGCCTCATCTCTCATACCGCACAGTGAAACTCCCCCGGCAGGAGCCGGGGGTATCTTAGGCCTCAACATCTGTTTAGCCGCTTCATCTCCAGACAGGAGTCTGGAGTTTTATGCGGCAAAAAATA
>CAYVLI010000445.1:0-2493 GCA_964452105.1 uncultured Nitrospinota bacterium | reverse complement strand
ACCTGGCAGCAACTAATCTCATCCCACATTAAGTTAGCGCTTATGGGGATCAAGAAGGGGGGGTATTTAAATAATTTTCACCCCCACCTTTGTTCCTCCCCCGTCAAGGGGGAGGAAACTTTCGTCAGATAAAACTTTTTCACAACGGGTAAGTAGGGGTAAATTTTATATTCACCCAAAAAGGATAATTATAAATAGGGCGATCGCGAGGATCGCCCCTACAAGGCATTTCCAGGTAGCAGGGGCGCTACTTACTACATTTATAACCTATATTACTAAACATACAAAGGGCGGACCTTGTGCCTGCTCCGGGCGACCACAAGGGTCGCCCTTACTTGCGGGTGGGTTTGAATTGTTCGCGGCCGTGGAAGAATTGGGTCCTGTAGAGGCGACTGTAGATGCCGCCCTTTTCGAGGAGTTCGTGGTGGGCGCCGGATTCGGCTATCCTGCCGTTGTCCAGCACTATTATCTGGTGCGAGTTCAGAATGGTGGAGAGGCGGTGGGCTATGACGAAGGTGGTGCGTTCCCGCATGAGGTTTTCAAGCGCCTTCTGCACCATCATCTCGGATTCGGAGTCCAGGGATGAGGTGGCCTCGTCCAGAATGAGTATGGGAGGGTCTTTGAGTATGGCGCGGGCTATGGCTATCCGCTGGCGCTGGCCCACGGAGAGCCTCGAGCCGCGCTCTTGAATCATGGTGTTGTAGTTTTCGGGCATCTCCATGATGAACTGATGCGCAAATGCGGCTTCGGCGGCTGCGATTATTTCGTCTTCGGAGGCGCGGGGTTTACCATAGGCGATGTTATTGGCAACGGTGTCGTTGAAGAGGAAGATGTCCTGGGAGACTATGCCTATGATGCTCCTGAGGCTGCTCCGGGTCAGTCGGCGTATATCGACTCCATCCAGCTCGACGGCGCCTTCGGTTGCGTCGTAGAACCGGGGAATGAGGTCAACCAGCGTGGACTTGCCGGCGCCGCTCAGGCCTACTATAGCCACCGTTTTGCCCCTGGGCACTTCAAGGTCTATGTTTTCGAGCACAGGCTGGGAGTCGTATTTGAAACTGACGTTCCTGAACCTTATGCTCTGCTGGAATTTCTCTATTGTCGAGGCATCCGGGGCATCGGTGACGTCGGGTTCTACGTCCAACAGTTCGTAGATGCGTTCTGCGGCTCCCAGGGACTGCTGAACTCGATTGTTGATCTTGCTCAACCGCCTGATGGGCGCATAGATGAGCACCAGCGCCGTGAGAAAGGAGAAGAACTCGCCGGTGGTCATGATCCCGTCTTGAACCCTCATCCCTCCGTAAAAAATAATCACTGCGACGCCAATGGCTCCTAACATCTCCATGAATGGAGGCACCAGGGCATCGTATTTCACACCTCGCATCATGATTTTGAAATAGCTCTGGTTCCGCTCAGCGAAGCGCTCAATCTCCCTGTTTTCCATGCCAAAGGCCTTTACAATGCGCACGCCGGTGAAAGTTTCCTGCAGGATATCATTGATATCCGCCATCCTCTCCTGACCGCGCTTGCTCAACCGCCTCAGCTTTCCGCCCACCCTGGTCAACAAAACCACGGCGGCGGGCAGTATGGCTATGGATATCAGGGCCAGCTTCCAATCACGGTAAAAGATCACTCCCAGCAGCGCGATGATAACCAGAACCTCTCTTATCATGTCCCCCAGGTGGCTGGAAACGGCCTGCTGCATCATTAATACGTCGTTGGTGAGGCGAGACATCAGAGTTCCCGTGGAGCTCCTTTTATAAAACCTCAACGAGAGCGATTGGAGATGGCGGTAGAGCGTGTTGCGGATGTCCATCACCGCCCTTTGACCTATATAGTTCATTATATAGGTGGAAACGTAGCGGAAGACACCCTGGAGGATATATATCAGGACCACCAGAACGGGAAGAATGTAGAGCGGGTTTATTCCCCACCATGTCTTGCTCTTATTGACAAAAATGTCGTCCAGGACGGGCTTGACCATGAGGGCTTTAGCCGCTTCCAGGGCCGACGCCACGGCCATGCACACCAGTGCCACGGCCATATACTTCCAGTATGGTTTAACATATTCGAGGAGTTTGAAATAAAGCTTCAATTTTTAAATCCCTTCGAGAATTTTCTTCGACGAAACTTTCCCTGCCCCGTTGTTGTGCAGGGGCGTATTGCAATACACTCCTGCTGCAGAACGTAATGTTCGCTCCCGCCTTACCTCGCCCCATAAGGGGAAGGAAACATTCATGCCAGGAGAATTTGGGGAACCTCCGAGGAAGGGTGCAGCGTGCCAATACCAATTAGAAGGTCGGCAAGAGGGCTATGCATCCCCCTTCTCGAACTCGTCCAGGGGGACGGCTTCATCTATGAGCATTACGGGAATGTCATCCTTTATCAGATAGACCAGCTTGCATGCGTAGCAGGTCAGTGTATCTTTCTTATCGTCATAGGCCAGGTCCCCTTTGCACTTGGGGCAGGCCAGTATATCGAGCAACTCCTTGG
>CAYVLI010000444.1:0-2520 GCA_964452105.1 uncultured Nitrospinota bacterium | reverse complement strand
TCCGCCACGCCTCTTTCGGTTATGATGGCTTTTATTAGATGATTCGGTGTGACGTCGAACGCCGGATTAAAAACATCGATACCTTCGGGCGCTACTCGATGTCCCCGGAAATGGGTCACTTCGGCATGGTCTCTTTCCTCGATGGGTATTTCGTCGCCGGTGGGCGTAGAAAGATCGAGTGTCGAGGTGGGAGCGACCACGTAAAAGGGTATATGGTGTTGTCCGGCGAGGAGCGCCAGTGTGTAGGTGCCTATTTTGTTCGCCACGTCGCCGTTGGCGGCTATTCTATCCGCGCCCACGATTACCAGGTCCACCATGCCCTTGCGCATGCAGTAACCAGCCATGTTGTCTGATATGACCGTCACCGGGATGCCGTCTTTCTGAAGTTCCCAGGCGGTGAGCCTGGAGCCCTGAAGGAAGGGGCGCGTCTCATCGGCGATGACCTTCACTTTCCTGCCTTTGAGGTGTGCGGCTCGTACCACTCCCAGAGCGGTGCCGAACCCTGCCGTTGCCAGCGCGCCTGCGTTGCAGTGGGTGAGAACGGTGTCTCCCTCCTCGATAAACCCTTCGCCGAATTCGCCCATGGCTTTGTTGCGCTGGATATCTTCTTCAAGTATGCGCAGGGCCTCGGCCTCGAGGCATTTCTTAACCTCGGGAAGTTCCATGGTCCGATTTTCCAGGGCCACTCTTTTCATGCGTTCTATGGCCCAGAAGAGATTGACGGCGGTGGGCCTGGTGGCTCCGAGCACGCGGCAAATCTCTTCGAGTTGGCCGTAGAAATCTTCAAAGTTTCCCGCCTCGATTGCGGAAGCGCCCAGGTATATTCCTCCCGCGGCGGCAACCCCTATTGCGGGAGCGCCGCGCACGACCATCGATTTTATAGCTTGTGCCATGGCTTGGTAGTCTTTTATCTCGACGTAGATTTCTTCCGCGGGAAGTCTGGTCTGGTCGAGCAGGAGCACGCCGTCATCAACGAACTGTACCGGTTTTATCATTTTTTCATCCTGTTTCAAACAATGGGTACGAGTTTGGGGGGCATGAGGGAGGATGGGTTATGATTGCCCGATTATCTGGGATATTATGCGCTTAAGAGATGCTTCATCCATGCCTTTGACTTCTATCCACTTCCTCCTGGATCTATTCCCTCCGCGGATTAAGAGGCTTGATTTGCTCACTCCCAGCGCCTTGGCCAGGATTTTCAGGCACTGTTCATTGGCCGCGCCTTTCACCGGAGGCGCAGTTAGCCTCACTTTCAGCGCTCCTTCTTCTACATGGGTAATACCTGCTCTGGATGCTTTCGGCTGGGCTTTCACCAGGAACTTCACTCCGCCTTCGGTCTTTTCCGTTTTCAACATAGATATGCCGGCTTGGAAGACTCAGCGCCTATCCTTTACCCTCTTAAGGTTTTTATCTTCTTCCAGCTTTTCCGCTGCATTCGCTTCCAGGAGCTTGAGGTGGCTCTCCACCAATGATTTTAATTTTGTCTGAAAGTTCTTCTTCTGGCTTTTCAGGTCTTCGATGTTCTTCTCCATCTTCTCCAGGCTCACCCGCGTCTGGCGATGAATTTCTTCGGCCTGGAGCTTGGCGTCCCTGACAATAAGCTGGGCTTCTTTTTCAGCATTTTCCTTGAGGTCATCGCTCATGTGCTGGGCGGCGAGCAGTGTCTCTTTAAGTTTATGATCGAAGGAGCGATAATCGTTAAGCTCAGTTAGTAGTTGTTCCTTCTCTTCCTTGAGCTGGTTGAATTCGCCGTCCAAATCCTCCAGCTCGTTCGCAAACTCCAGAAGGAAATCCTGCACCTCTTTTATATTATATCCCTTGAAAGAGGTCTTAAATTCTTTCTGCCTGATGTCGAGGGGAGTGATCCTCATATTTCACCTCCGCTTCCTTCACCGCGTGTTACTCGACGCGCCTCCGCTCTTGTTTCAGTCTGACTCGTTTCCTCGCTTATCATGGGGTCCTGAGCCGCAGGGAAATGTCTCTTAGCGAGCCGACCAGGAAACTCTGGAGGAAAACGATGATAATAATAACAATTATGGGTGATATATCAACAGGAATACGCAGGCTCAGCTTTCTCCTTATGGGCGAGAGCACGGGCTCGGTCAGTTTATGCAGCAGTTCCACCAGCGGATGGTAGGGGCTCAAATTGATCCATGAAGACACGGCCCTGAATATAATTAAAAATACAAAGAGCGTCAGTATGAAACTCAGTACGCTGGCGATACCATTGATGAAGTTTCCCAAAAAGAACAAGGTGAGGCGTCTCCAGATGAGTTTTGCGTCTCAGGCTTTGCCCAATTCCCTGGAGCGCAGCGTGGCCGCTTCCACTGCTTCCATAACAGTACCCCTCAGAGCTCTCTGCTCGAGGGCGTGTATTCCTTCGATGGTGGTGCCGCCCGGGGAGGCGACCATGTCTTTGAGCTGGCCGGGATGTTCGCCCAGCTCCAGGACCATGCGCGCCGCACCCAGAACAGTCTGGGCGGACAATTCGAGCGATACATCACGTGGCAGCCCCATCTT
>CAYVLI010000443.1:0-2531 GCA_964452105.1 uncultured Nitrospinota bacterium | reverse complement strand
CGCCGCAACTCGGTTATGAGAACACACCCATCGGCGGCATTATCCTGAACCCCGGCAACACCGTGATAAAGGACTGGAGCTGCTCCAGACAGGGCTTCATACCCGTCCTAAACAAGGAAAAATGCATCGACTGCGGGCGATGTGAGGTTACCTGCCCCGACTACTGCATGATCTTCGAAGAGGGACAGGATAAAAAAGGACGCCCGGCGCAGGTGATGACGGGGATAAACCTCCAGTACTGCAAGGGCTGCGGCAGGTGCGTGGAGATTTGCCCTACCAATGCATTGACCATGGAGCGGGAAGAGCAGTATGAGCTTATCACCTCTAAGTTGGAAGGAAGGAACTGATAGTCTGAATGAGATACACGGGCGGCTGTTCGACGAATGGTCCGTTCGACAGGAGGAATAAATGGCTGAGGCAGTTAATAAGAAAGAGCTAAATCTGGTGTCCCAGGAACCGGGATTTCTCACCGGCAACGAGACTGTGGCCGAAGCAGGCAAGGCCATAAATTTCCACATGATGGGCTACTTTCCCATCACCCCCTCCACGCAGATAGCGGAAGAACTCGATGCCATGAAGGCCGAGGGGCTGCACGACATAAAGATGGTCGCCGGAGACGGAGAGCACAGCGCGGCGGGAATATGTATGGGAGCGGCCGCAGGGGGCGGCCGGATACTGAACGCCACCTCTTCCCAGGGGCTTCTGTTCTCCCTCGAGCAGTTGCCCAGCCAGGCGGGGCTCCGCTTCCCCATGGTGCTAAATGTAGTCAGCCGGGCAATAAATTCTCCCCTCAACATCCTGGGCGATCACAGTGACATCATGTTCGCCCTCAACACCGGCTGGATAATCCTCATGGCCCGCGATCCGCAGATGGCCTACGACATGAACTTCGTGGCCGTTAAGCTGGGCGAATTGCAGGACGTGCGGCTGCCGGTGATCGTGACCTCAGACGGCTTTTTCACCAGCCATCAGAAGCGTAAGGTCAGCCTGTTCCAGGAGAGCGAGGTCATCAAAAGATGGCTGGGGGATTACGATGCGCCCTATCACGCGCTTGACCCCGCAAACCCCATAACCATCGGGCCCTACATGAACGATCCCGATTTGATAAACAGCAAAAAGCAGCAGGCCATGGCCATGCAGGCCGCTTACAGGCATCTGCCGGAGGTCCTTGAAGAGTTTGGCGTTCTGAGCGGAAGGAATTATCCCATAGTAGAGACCTACAGGATGGAGGATGCTGAGGCGGCAATGTTCATCCTCAATAGCGCTTACGATACCAGCAGGGACGCCGTGGACCGCCTGCGCCAGAGAGGCCTCAAGGTCGGTGTGGTGACCACCAGCGTGATCAGGCCCTTTCCGGTTAAGGAAATTCAGGAGGCGCTCAGTAAGGTGAAGGCCCTCTGCGTCGCCGACCGGCAGGACAGCTACGGCGCATGGGGCGGCAACATGAGCATCGAGGTCAAAGCGGCGCTCAAGGACGACCCAGCCAACAAGACGCTGGTCTTCAGCCGTATCTACGGACTCGGAGGGAAACAGTTCTACATAGAGGAAGCCGAAGAGCTGCTGAACCAGGCTTTGACTGTATCCCTGGAGGGGAAAATCGACCTGCCTTACGATTACCTGGGGGCCGTTCCCGGAAACCCCGACTACGTCATGGAGCGGGTGATGAAACCCTTCACCGCGGAGGAGCTGGATAACGGGCTAACCGTGGAGAAGAATCCGGAGACCGGCATGGTGGATGTGAAAGGAATAAACATCCGCAAGCTTACCGCAATGCCCAAGCGCATCGCTCCGGGGCACGGCGCCTGTCCTGGCTGCGGCATTTTCCCGAGCCTGAACCTGTTCCTGAAAGGCATCAAGGGGTATGTGGTAGTTCTCTTTCAGACCGGATGCGGCGAGATAGTAACAACGGGGTTCCCCTTCAGCGCGCACCGGATGACCTACATCCACAACCTCTTCCAGAACGGCGCCGCCACACTGAGCGGACTGGTGGAAATGTATCACCAGCGCAAGAAGCGGGGCGAGCTGCCCCAGGATTTGGATATAACCTTCGTCATGGTCAGCGGGGACGGGGGACTCGATATCGGCATGGGCTCCCTGGTCGGCGCTGCCCTTCGCAACCACCCCATGATTATCCTGGAGTACGACAACCAGGGCTACATGAACACCGGAGACCAGCTCTCCCAGACCACCCCGCTGGGCCATTCCACGAGCACCTCCCACGTGGGCGAGCACCAGCCCGGGAAGCTCTACCATCACCGGGATACCGCTCAGATACTCGCCGCAACGCATATCCCCTACATATTCTCCAGCGCCGAGTCGCAACCACAGGATCTCGTCCGTAAGGGAGCCAAGGCATGGCACTACAGCAAAGAAGGGACGGTCTTCGGCAGAGTCCTCTCGGCATGTCCGCTGGGATGGCGCAGCGACGACGCACAGGGAGCCAACGTTGTGGGAGCGGCGGTAAATTCCTGCTTCTTCCCCCTCTATGAAATCGAGAAAGGCATTACCACTATCACCTACGACCCCGAAGA
>CAYVLI010000442.1:0-2536 GCA_964452105.1 uncultured Nitrospinota bacterium | reverse complement strand
GCTTTAAATGGGTTGATAGAGTTGGCGTGCGGTGATATACTTGCAAGGAAAAACAGCGGAACTTAAATTTATAGAAGGCAGGGAGAAGTCATGAAGTTTTTCATAGATACCGCCGATGTTGATGATATAAGGGCCGCCAACAGCCTGGGCATTTTGGACGGTGTCACCACCAATCCGACTCTTATCGCCAGGACGGGTAGGGACTTCCGCGAGGTGGTGGAGGAAATCTGCGACATAGTGGACGGCCCCGTCAGCGCGGAGGTGTTGAGCCTGGACTCGGATGGCATGGTTGCGGAGGCCCGGGAGCTTGCGGAGATAAGCGACAACATAGTGATAAAGGTACCCATGACAGTGGAGGGCTTGAAAGCCACGGTCAGGTTGAGGCAGGAAGAGGTTTCCGTAAACATGACGCTGGTATTCAACCCCGTACAGGCCTTGATGGCTGCCAAGGCGGGCGCCGGCTACGTAAGCCCCTTCGTGGGAAGGCTGGATGATATAAGCCATGTGGGGATGGAGATAGTCCAGCAGATACGAACGATCTTCGATAACTACTGTTTTGACACCGAGATAATAGTGGCCAGCGTGAGGAATCCCCTGCACGTGGTTGAGGCTGCGTTGATGGGGGCTGATATAGCCACCATACCTTTTGATGTGATTCAGAAATTGACCAGGCATCCTTTAACGGACATAGGGATAGAACGGTTTCTCGCCGACTGGAAGAAGGTGCGCAAGTAGGCGCCCGGTCCGACCTGGGGTCGATTCAGCTATAGGAGGTGCCAGAAGATGCCGATTTATGAGTTCCGTTGCTCAGCCTGCAAAACGGAATTCGAGAAGCTTGTAATGGGTAACTCTTTCGATTTTAAGTGTATTTCATGCGGAAGCGAGAAGATAGAGAAGAAATTCTCCATGTTCGGCTTCAGCGGCGGTGAGAAGGGGCAAGCTTCATCGGGGCAGGATTGCGGCGGGTGAACTGCTGCTTCATGCGCCCCGTGCAAGGGCTGACGGATTGAATTTAGCTGTATGAGAGCAGAAGGAGAGGCGACCGCCCAATGGTCTCCTCTCCTTCTGCTTTGTGTTGCCTGTATGGTTGGAAAGGAATTTGCGCGAATCTAGATTACTCCATCACTGAACCGTTATCGTGTAGGAAGCAGAGCCAGTACCTCCGCTCGTGCTATTTGGTTTGCCCGACACGGCTTCCAGGAACAGCACATAGGTACCGGGCTCCTGGGGAGCCTTGAGACGGAAGTTGAAAATTTTATCCCTGGAAGGGCCTTTGGTCAACGAGAGGAGCCCCTCAAACCCTTTGGGGACTACCAGAAGCGCTCCGTTCATCCCGCTGTGGTTACCATTGGCCTGCGTTTGCAGCTTCCTGGATTTCAGGTAATCGTAAATGTTGTCGTAGCCGGTTTCGCGCATCTCATTCTTAAGCGCGATAAGCGCGGCGCTCTTTTTTGTTGAATTGAACAATTTTTCCACGATGAGCTTCTCAGCCTGGCCGTCCAGATAAGCGGAGACGGTGAAAGCTTTCCCGGGGTCCACTTTCTGCGGCCCGTTGAGCACCGTGGATATGCTTCTGACGCCGTGGCAGTTCGAACAACGCACGTGATACTCCTCAGCACGGGTCGGAAAAGCGCTTGAAACCGACGTGAGAAATAAAAAGAGCAGAAGACTGGAAAACATTACAGGCAATACGTTCCTCGATTTTAACCTTCGCATTTTAAACCCCCTTGGTATTCTTGTGGGAGCCGGTGCATACCCGCAGGGCAGCCCCCTGTTTAATGAGTTAAACTTTTACTATTGACACCATCGTATCGAAGAGGGAGGCGCAGCCCCCTATCTTGTCCTGAAGGCTGACATCCAGCAACAGGGGGTCCAGCCTCATTATTGCGTTTGAGGCCACGATGCCCGCCCCTCTGGTGCTGTCGTATGCGATCTTTTTCCCGTCGATCATCCTGGGTTTGGAACCCATCTCCCAGTGGCCGTAGCTATGGGGCACGACGAGGACGCCCGGTCTTATGCCTTCCATGATAAAGGCGCGGCCGGAAATTTCTCCGATGAAAGATTTCGACCGCAGGGCGACTTTGTCTCCCCTGTCAATGTTCAGCCTGCCTGCATCTACCGGATTCATGGCCACGAAGTTCTCCGGCAGCATTTCCATGAGCCACCTGTTCACCACCGTTCTCGAAAGAGCATGGTAGATGTACTTATGTGTGACCAGCTTGAAGTGATATTCCGGGTCTTTAATTTTCCTTCCGGCTACGTCCATGATGGGGTAGTAGGCCGGGAGCCCTGCGTACTTTTCGCCGGTGATCGAATCCCTGGAGGTCGCCAGGCTTTCGCTGTAGAAGTGGCATATATCGCTGTACTTATGTTTGGACGTCAAATCATCGAGGTCGTTTCCGTAGTTTTCGAACCGCCCGCCCCTGCTGAGAACGTATTGCACCTTCTCCTTCTCCGTTGAACCAGGCACCAGGTCTCCATTGGAGTCATCGTACGCGATATTGGCTATGGCCCTGCTGTAAAAATCCCAGGCCCG
>CAYVLI010000441.1:0-2543 GCA_964452105.1 uncultured Nitrospinota bacterium | reverse complement strand
TCCAATATTTTCTTTCCGACATGGTCTTCCCCCTGAAAAATAACCTTCCCAAGCAAATCCGATAAAATGGTGAGCTACCGACAAACGCTATTATATCTCAGGCCCTCTATGCTTCAACCATGATTCTCATAGAAAAATAAGCGTTGATTATACCTTCGTAATATGAGAAAAATATCCGACCCGTTATGATGGCTTTTGAAATTCCCGTCTTCCCCTTTACTAAAGGGCCTGAACACGGGAAATTGTCCTGTAGAATGATGCTGAACGACGATAGTTTCTTACGGGAGGCGAAAAATGACATACGAGACTTTGTTGATCGAGCAGAAAGATAGAGTGGCAACGGTCATACTGAACCGGCCCGAAAAACTCAACGCCTACACCCCGCAGATGGGGGAGGAGCTGCTGGACTTCTTCCGCAAAGCCGATGGAGACCCCGATATAAACGCCTTGCTCATGACCGGCGCGGGGCGCGCATTCTGCTCGGGAGCGGACGTTACCGGCTTCCAGGCAGACGTGGATGCGCGCCAGAGGGGAGAGGATCAGACGGAGGGGCGCGGCAGCGCGGACAGGATTATCCGCGGCGCAGAGTTCATCAACACGATGAAAAAATTCTCCAAACCGTTCATAGTGGCCATAAACGGGCCGGCGGTGGGCCTCGGATGCAGCATGCCGCTGCTGGCCGATGTGAGGGTGGCTTCCGAGGAGGCCAAGATAGGAGCGATATTCGCCAGGGTGGGATTGATACCAGAGTTCGGGGCAACCTATATGCTGCCGCGCATCGTGGGCCTGCCCAAGGCCTGTGAGCTGGTCTTCACCGGCAAGATAATCGACGCAAAGGAAGCGCTGGAGATCGGCCTGGTCAACCATGTTTATCCGCCCGATAAGCTGATGGAAGAGGCTCAAAAAATGGCCGCCACCATGGCGGCGATGGCTCCATTGGCCGTACGCTTCGCAAAGAAAGGGATGTATCAGGCTCTGGAAAACACTTTCGACGCCCAACTGCAGTTCGAGTTCTTCGGGTTGGACTTCCTCTTCAAATCCAGGGACCACGCAGAAGGCATAAAAGCCTTTCTGGAAAAACGCAAACCTCTATTCGAAGGAAGATAAACAGAGCGGGAATTACAGTATCTTGTGGAATAAGGGGGTAGGCTGCGTTAAAATTATTTATAATGAGAAACGACGAACAATCTATCGCTTTAATTTAACTCTTGGAAGAGGACGGCAGGTCATGGCGACCAGGAAATGTCCGCTTTGCAAACAGGAAGTGAGCGAAAACCTCCTCGAGCTTCACTCCCGCAAGGAAAAAATGATAATCGAATTAATTAAGAAGAAGAACCCCGGCTGGGTGGAAAAAGACGGCGCCTGCCCCAAATGCCTGGAATATTACCGCGCCATCGAGTCCAACTGAAAACACACCTATACCCACGCAGGAGTTTCCGGGGTTGAAAGCGACCTGGGGAAATAGTTAGTACTGCTTATAGAAGGACGATCTAAGGGGGACTTCTATTTTAAGGGTGCGTTCTCCACTTTACCCAGCACCCTGAGCCTTACCTTCTTTTTGCATAAACGGACAAACTCATCTACCGAAACCACGACGACCTTACCGTTCAGCAAAATCTTGATCATGTTCCCAACCTCAAAAAAGTTTACCGCCAGCGGGGTCTTGCCTGTTTAATTCTCCCGCTAAAGCCGATTATATTTTACCTTTTGCCAGTTAATTGTCAAGAGATTTTTTCACTTTAATTCCATCAATCATATCAATATGTTACGGGCTTAATTGGGGCTTTCTAAAACAAAACACCCCTTTGTTTTACAAGATGCTCTTCAGCAAAAATTTCTGACCTCCATAACGCATTGAAAAACCTGCCAAAACTCTGCAACTGCCGATGATTACGTCCTTCCATAAAGTCATAATTCTTCTTTCGCAGTTTGACAAGGGGAAACCTTATTCTTACAGGTGGCTCATACAACATCCGGCAGTTAATTGCTTATCAATATCAGGAGGATGGCTAGAGAAATTCCGAAGCGCATCGCGTTATATAGGCGTCCATTCCGAAATAGAAGTGGTCTGCCCCCGGAACAATCTCGAGATGGTTCTCGCCGGGCATCTCCCCGCGGAAAGCTTCGAGAGACTGTAGAGGGCAATACGGGTCCATATCCCCTGCGATGAAGAGCACCTTTATGGAAGTTTCTTTAAGATGGTCGAAGTCCATCATCCCCACCGGAGGAGAGACGAGTATGCAGGTCTCGACCTTCTTCTCTTCCACAGCCGCGGCGGAGCCCACATAAGCGCCGAAGGAATACCCGGCAACGATTACCTCGGCCGCATCAGGCCCCAATCTTTCCCTGAGATAACCGATGGCGGCCGATACGTCCTCCTTCTCGCCGGTCCCACCCTCGTATGAACCCTGACTGGCGCCGACCCCCCTGAAGTTGAAGCGCAGAGAGGCATAACCGGCTTCACGGGCGGCCTCATGGAGGGCTAAGACCACGTTGTTGTGCATGTCCCCGCCGTACTGGGGATGAGGATGGCAGATGACCAT
>CAYVLI010000440.1:0-2544 GCA_964452105.1 uncultured Nitrospinota bacterium | reverse complement strand
TGCGCAGGACGAACTTGCCGCTGTGATGTCGGGCGAAAAGCCAGTTGAACAGGGCTGTGCGCACGCCGCCTATGTGCAGTTTGCCCGTGGGGCTGGGCGCGAACCTGACTCGTATTTCAGACAATTTCTCCTCCTCGATTTCTGCGGGTAGCTTACGGTGCTTTTATGTTGCTGTTAATATATCCAACTGGCGGTCTTATTGTCCATGCCAAAGGGCTTTTTGCCTCTGAATCTTGCGCCGGGCGGGGTTGCTCCTACCCCCCCCTGTTGCTTGAGCGACTTTACCTGCGTTACAGATGCCAGATGCACAATACCGGATGAAAAAATACAAAGCTAACCACAGATGGACACAGATTAACACCGATAACCCTGAATTTGTCATCAGGAACCGGCTTTTCTGAGGGAACCCTTTTGAAAAAGTGTTCCCTCAGACACCTTCCCAAAACTTTTTTGATATGTAGGGGCACGGCGCGCCGCGCCCCTACCTGCGCGGGCACGGTGTTTATTTTCTGCCCTATTGCGATATTTGGGATAAATCTTCTTTACATTGGTGGGTATCTGGAATGATGCATCCGGTATCGTGAAATACCCCTCTATAGAATAGATATAAAAATCCAAGGTTAAGGCGGGATATTGCTTTAAAATCATGGCGTTAGGGAGGAAAAAAGAAGAGGTTTTCCGGGGCCGAATCCAAGGTCGGTTTTTGAGCGAAAAGGGTCGGTGGATATCTCATAATAGCTCTTATAGCCTATGAGTGAGTTACAAAAAAGTCCCTTTCCCGACTGCCGAGGATTGTGTGATGCTCAGCTCTCCCTGGCAAGATGTTATGCTGAGCAATGTCCAGAGCGTAGCGAATAGGGAAGCGAGGCATCTCGTGAAAGATAAAGATAACCGTATGATATGATAGGAGAGATTCTTCGCTGCGCTCAGAATGACAGCAGCTATACTTTGATTGGTTTGGACAAGGCCGTTCGGGGTTTCTTCGGGACGGACTATAAATCGACCCTTCAGATGTTTGTAAGTCTGGCATAGCTTGTGTGAAAGCATGAAAATAATGAGAAGAAGGAGTTTCCTCCTTTTTATGTATGGTATTGTCAGGCGTGATGAGCCGGGGGTATAATCGGCCTGCGGATTATCCGGATTTTTAAAGTCTTTTTGACCGAGGGGGAGGGGAGGATGGCGAAGAAAGACATATACGACCGGTTGGCGGAGCACTTCATGAAGATGCCAATAGGCATAGTAAGGACGAAGGAGGGGCATGAGAGGGAGATACTGAAGCACTTTTTCGGCGAGGAGGAGGCGGAGGCGGCCTTGCACCTGGGGCCTAATTTTCAGAGCATCGTTAACCTGTGCTTCCTTACGGGCCGGAAGCGGAGCGAGCTCGGGCCGCTGTACGAGGGGATGGCGAAGAAGGGAGGCATCCTGGCAAGCGGCAGAGGCGCCGGCCGGGCTTATGCGTTGCAGCCGTTCTATCCCGGGCTGTTCGAGGAGATATTTATAAAGCCGGAGCAGACGCCCAGGTACGTTAAGCTGGGGAAGAACATAGAGGGGATGTTCGCGGGGGGGATGTTGAACGAGATACACGGAGGCAAAACGCCCTGGTCGCGGGTGGTAATGGTGGAGGAGCGCATCCTCAATCAACTGGAGGTATTCCCCTACGAGCGGGTTTCAACGTACATCAACAAGTATGAGGAAATGGCTCTCATGCCCTGCCACTGCCGGAACCGCAACCGCATGATAGACAAGGGCTGCGGCGCTCCGGCGGATAACTGCATGGTCTTCGGGAACGGCGCCAAATGGGCGGTCAAACACGGCCTGGGGAGGATGGTATCCCGTGACGAGATGTATCACAAGCTGAGCGAAGCGGAGGAACATGGACTTATTCACTGCACCAATAATTCCACCGATGACATGCTGTTCATCTGCAACTGCTGCGGATGCTGCTGCTATATCCTATTCGGCATCACCAGGGCCAACCTGCCGACTGCCGTGGCCAAGTCCTACTTCGAGGTGTCCATAGACGAGGAAACTTGCGTGGGCTGCGGAAAGTGCGTGGAGCGGTGCCAGGTTAAGGCGCTGAGGCTGGATGACAATGTGTCGCGTCAGGAGCTGGGCCGTTGCATAGGCTGCGGCATCTGCAACCTGACCTGCCCCACGGATTCGCTGTCGATGGTGCGGAGGGATGAGAACGATTTCGCCGTTCCCGGCAGGAACTGGGCGGAGACCATCGCCGCCATCGCCGAGGAGAAGGGGCGAATTTAGGTAATGGGAGGTTGCGAAAAAAGTTTTTCGAAGCTTTAAAAACAGCAAAGCCGCCGTACCGCTAACTCCATGTCAATGTTAAAGTAATGTGAACTAACTTGGTTAACGGATCAAAGCAACGGGGTTTCAGCACAGTCGTAAGGCAGAAGATAAGATGAGAATTCCGAAGTATTCCTACCACTCTGAGGGATAGCAGTACTTTGCAATGTTTTATGGAGGTTCTTTTTCTAGAAGATTTAGGAGATATTTAAAACTTCCTTTTCTGTGACATCTGGCTCAGCT
>CAYVLI010000439.1:0-2547 GCA_964452105.1 uncultured Nitrospinota bacterium | reverse complement strand
ATGGTTTCCAGTTCCATCAGGTTGCAGGGTTTGGTTACGAAGTCGTAAGCTCCCTGCTTCATGGAGTTGATGGCGTTATCCACGGTAGCGTGGGCGGTGAGCATTATTATCTCTATTTCCGGGCTTATCTCTTTTAGAATTTTTATGGCCTCGATTCCGCTCATTCCCGGCATCTTTATATCCAGTAACACCACGTTTATGTCTTCCGAGGCTACAATCGATTCAGCGTCTTCAGCTGAGGATGCGGAGCGCACTTCGAACCCGGCGGAAGCCAGCTCCTCGCTCATCACTTCCCTGAAGGTATTGTCGTCGTCTACGAGAAGGACTGATATATCCTCGTTCATAAAGCCTTTTCCTCCGTACCGGCGGGCTGCGTGACCAGCGGTAATCGTACCACGAATTCCGCCCCGTTCCCTTGCGAGCTGCTGACCGATATTTCGCCTCCCATCTGTTCCAGAAGGTTCCTGCATATATAGAGTCCCAGGCCCGTGCCTTTGCCCGGGGGTTTTCTGGTGAAGAAGGGTTCGAAGACCTTATCCAGGTCCTCTTTATTTATCCCGCTTCCGGTATCGGAAATGCTAACTTCTACATATTCGTCTCGCAGGGCGGTTCCCACCGTGAGCCGGCCGCCCTTCTCCTGCATCGCTTGCACAGCATTGAGTATGATGTTGAAGAAAATTTCTCTAAAATCCGATTCGTCGGCATACATGGGTGGTATCGAGTGGTTCAGCTTCATCTCAACCTTTATCCCGTGACGCCTGGACTCGAAATCGAGCAGGGAGACAGTCTCCTCGAGGCATTTGTTAATATCCGCCATCTGAGTCGAGGGAATGGATTTTCTGGACAGGTATAGCAGTTTATCGGTGATTATCTTGCATCTTTCCGCCTCTTTTCTGGACAATGCCAGATACTTGTTGAGCTTGTTCATCTCTTTGTTATTTAACGGCGAGTGGGAGGTCTTGAGCATTCGCTGAAGGCCTTCTATGCATGTGGTTATCGATGCCAGGGGGTTTTTGATCTCGTGTGATATCCCAGAGGCCATCAGCCCCAGGGAGGCCAGCCGTTCGGAATGGAGCAGCTCGGCTTCCAGCTTTTTCCTTTCCGTTATATCCCTTATTACTTCGACGACCTGTTCGACATTTCCCAGGCTGTCTTTTATGGGGGAGGCGTAAAATTCCAGCTCACGCTCCCTGCCTTTGCTATCCCTGAAGCTCCTTATAACCTTTTTCAGGGAACCGGTCAGGAAAGTTTCTCTGCTCAAGCAATATAGATGTTCTTCGTCGTCCCTATCGAAGAGAGGACAGCAGGCTTTTCCTATCAACTCTTGACTGGTTTTTCCCAGCAACTGGGCCGCGGCCTGGTTGGCTGCCACGACCACGTCTTCTCTATCCACCACCAGGACGCCTTCGTCGATGCTATCCACCAGCTTTTCAAGCTGTTCTTTCTGTACCCTGACCTCTTTGATCTTAATGTATTCCTTGAGGTCTTCCGTCATGCGGTTGAAATCGTGGGCGAGTATGGCTATTTCGTCCGACCCGATCTCCTTCACAATAGCGTCTAAATCTCCCCGGCCGACCCTATCGGTATGTTTAAGGAAGTCTGATAACCTATGGATGACCGTTCTATTGAGGAGCAGCCAGAGTACTGCGGACATAATGCCGATGACTACCACCGTCCAGACCAGCACTCGCTTGACGTCCGCTTTAAGCGCCTTGTTTATCTGGGCCATCGAAAAGTCCATTATGAGCACACCGTTTATTTTTTCTGCGGGGTCGTGGCAGCGGTGGCATTCCTGGTTGTTGAATAAAGGGTTGACGTTGCGGAAAACTTTTTCTCCCATAGGGTTGGTGTAGATTATGGTTGTGGACCTGTTTTCCGGGCTTAAGCGGTGGCAGATTAGGCAGGTGGTCTCGCTTTGAGGTATGGTC
This sequence comes from uncultured Nitrospinota bacterium, assembly GCA_964452105.1. GTDB lineage: Bacteria > JAUXIQ01 > JAUXIQ01 > JAUXIQ01 > JAUXIQ01 > CAYVLI01. Next base: position 619 of record CAYVLI010000439.1, on the reverse strand, counting down.
ATTCCCACCATCACAGGGTCAGATGCGAACTTCACCGTCCCTTTCTTGTCGAATATCATAATATCTCTGAGGCTCTGTTCCTGACCGACTTTTTTAACGATTACCTTAATAAGCTCCCTGTGATTATCCAGCATGGAATATTGGATGCTGCTGCTGACGATGGCGCTGAGATTGGTTGTGGAGGTTTTAAGGCTATCTATCCACTGCCGGCTGTGATAGCGGTTGAGGAGATATGTGGAGATGCTCAATATAATGGCAAGGGCAGCCACTATACCGAAGGTTATTTTGAAGTTGAGCTTGTTGTAAAATTTTATCTTCATGGACAAAACTTTACCGGGGTCTGAGCGGTCAGATAAGGCTTCAACATTGGGATGTCAGTTCGGATACTGACATAATTGCTCATCAGGCAGGGAACAAATGCTGATTTTCTTGCTATTTCGGCAGGTTTAGTGCATTTGTGTTATGTCTAATCGTGTATATAATACACAAGCTCATATTTATCAAGACAGAAGTTCACTGGAGTTACCCCAAAAATTCTGTTGAGCATGCCAACGTCGGGTCAGTGCGGCGCCGTGCGTCTACACTTGATTGACCTCCAAGCCTCATACCCACCCCTTCA
>CAYVLI010000438.1:0-2559 GCA_964452105.1 uncultured Nitrospinota bacterium | reverse complement strand
GCTCCATAAATTTGGATAAATTCAGCTTTTATAATGCAAAGGGATGCTCAAGCTGCAACAACACAGGGTTTAAAGGCCGTACAGCCATACATGAGCTTTTGATCGTGAACGACGACATCAGGAACGCCGTCCTGAAACGGTTACCCTCCTCTCAGGTTAGAGCCATAGCCCGCACGAGTGCGCAGCTGGTTTCAATGTCTGAAGATGGGTTTTACAAGGCAAGTAAGGGCATTACTACATTGGAAGAGGTTTTACGAGTTGTTTTTCATAATGAAACCGATGTGCTCTTGAAACGATCGGCAGAAGAGATAGTCGCCTTATGTGAAGAGAACGCCGTCGATTTACAGCAATCAAGGCCAGTCAACGCCCAGGAGATATCTGCAGAAATGACTGGAAAGCCCGCGCACTTCATATCCTCTCCATTCCCGGCATTGGAAGGGGAAATTTATCGAATTCGTCTGGATTGCGTGAGCGTGGAATTTGACAAAGAACGAATAACAAATCTGTTCCATGCTTATCAGCGGGTTAAAGAGGAAGAAGGTGAAACCATCGACTCAAGCTTTCTGGACGACTTCGTCGGCTTTATTGTCGAAAACGTAAGCCTGCTGAAAAACAAGTTGGGAGCGGCATTTGTTGAAATATCGATCCAGGTAAAAGAAGATAAAGTAACCATGCTTGCAGAGACATTCATACCCGAAGGAGAACTTCCCAAGGTTTCTCGTTCTACACTCGAGGGCGGTCTCCGTACATTGAGTTTGTTGAATGTGGATTTGGGGGCGGCTGACGCCGATGTCGACGAAGAAGCCGTTGTCAATGGGGAGATGATGGATAAGACCGAAGCTTCTAAATCGCGCGCCCGGGGACAGGATGAGCGGAAAACGGAGAGGGTAGGGATGTCAGAGGCTGACGAAAAGTCTTACTCGGGAACATTAATGATGGAAAGCCAGCGGGATGACAAACCTCTATTTTCGCAGGAGGAGGTGCTATTTAAACGGCACGTAGCAAGGCTTGATTGGTACCCGGATAGTATTTAAAACTGCAGGGCTGGCTGGGTTGGGCAGGTTATTGGATGCCGATGCCCTCTATTAACTATATCCATCCCGGCAAAAAGGGGAGGAGACATGCTCTCGGGTTTCCATACCTGATAGACCATCGCTTTTCCTGTTACGATTCCGATGTGTCCATACAGTGGACTTCGATGGCTTTTAACGCCGCATAGAGTGGCTTCATTATGTGTCATGTATCCGGCATCATGGCTCCGTTTTCGGCAGAGTCTCTTAAAGCAAGGGAGCGAGCCAAACAGCCCTCAAACAATGTCGTTGTGTCCTGCTAAGGCTGGATTTAGCCTTGACAAAGGGCGGTTTCGAGATATGATAAAAAACGTTAAATTTAAGCCCATGAGGCGTATATCCTTAGGTCATCATACAGAGAGCTAATCCATCTCATCTTGTTCCTGGAGAAGAAAAGTATGCCGCATTATGAGTTGTTAGGGCTTGAGATGAATATAGAAAACGGGCTGGTACAGGGGAGGGCGACCGGCTCCATGGGGACCATGTTGAACGGTTACCTTTCCCTGTTTCTCCAGGGGCTGAACAAGAATCGGATTCTGGCTAAAAAAAGGGGCGGTAACGTCTATACTCTCTATCAGCCTCCCATCCCCAGCAAGGCGGCCGTGGCGGACCTGACGCGCAAGCTCATGAAGATGTTCACCAAGGCCCCTTATCCATCCACCTGTACCCTTCAGACGACCAACGACTGCCAGGCAAATTGTATCCACTGCAGCACGGTCTTCAACATGGCCCGGAAGGACAAGAAGGAACTTACCACAGAGGAGTTTAAAAAGCTAATCGACCAGGCGCTCGACCTGGGGGTGGTGAACGTTACGCTGAGCGGCGGCGAGCCTCTGCTGCGGAAAGACCTCCTGGAGATAGTCTCATACGTTGATCCTGACAGGGCCAACTGCATGATGTTCACCAACGGGATGCTACTAACCAAAGAGAAGGCGCGTGACCTGGGCAAGGCGGGTATATTCTCGGTTATGGTAAGCCTGGACAGCCCGCTGGAGGAGGAGCATGACGCCATGCGGCGATGCCCGGGCATGTTCAGGAAGGCGGTCGAAGGCATACGAAACCTCTTGGAAGAAGACGTGCTCGTGGGTATATCGACCTATGCCAGCCACGAAAATCTTAAGAACGGCAAGCTGCGGCAGATGATGGAATTGGGCAGGGAACTGGGTATCCAGGAGCTGACGGTATTCGATTCGGTTCCCACCGGCGAGTTTCTCAGGAACTGCGAATGCATTCTCGCCCCGGAGGAGAGGGAAGAGCTTCGAAGTTTCACTGAAGAGTGGCGCGCTGAGCCTGATTATCCGTCGTGCATTACCCAGGCCTGGATAAACAGCCCGCAGGGCTCGGGATGTTTTGCCGCCAACGAGCAATTTTACATGACCGCCTGGGGGGACATCGGACCCTGCGATTTCACGCCGCTCTCCTTCGGGAATGTCAGGGAGGAATCGCTTTCCGCCATCTGGCAGAGGATGCTCTCCCATCCCGCCTACAG
>CAYVLI010000437.1:0-2562 GCA_964452105.1 uncultured Nitrospinota bacterium | reverse complement strand
CTGGGTTTAGAACGTCGTGAGACAGTTCGGTCCCTATCTGTCGTGGGCGTAGGATGTTTGAGGGGGGCTGTCCCTAGTACGAGAGGACCGGGATGGACGAACCTCCGGTGTACCAGTTGTCCCGCCAGGGGCATCGCTGGGTAGCCACGTTCGGAAAGGATAACCGCTGAAAGCATATAAGCGGGAAGCCTGCCCCAAGATGAGACATCCCTATCCCGCCGTAAAAAGCGGGACTGAAGGCCCCTCGTAGATTACGAGGTTGATAGGCCGGAGGTGTAAGCGCAGCAATGTGTTCAGCCGACCGGTACTAATGGGCCGTGAGGCTTGATCATGTGGAATATGCATTTGTATATGAGTAACCTTCTACTCGAGCCTGCGTTCAATCTTCGATTTAAGCAAAGGACTTTTCGGTGGCCATAGCAAGGGAGAAACACCCGTAACCATCCCGAACACGGAAGTTAAGCCCCTTTACGCCGATGGTACTGCATGGGCGACTGTGTGGGAGAGTAGGTCGCTGCCGGAATTATAAATGAGCCCCTTCCCTCTTGAAGGGGCTTATTTTATATGTATAGCCGCGCCGAAAAATTCATGCTCGAGGGGCAGGTTTAAAACTCGCCCTGCCGGATGATTCGAAACCCGCTTTTCGCCCGCCGAGCGCTTTTTTTGACATGCGCTACCCTTATGACCTATACTTACCTCCCGATAAAAAAATTCATCAGTTACACAAAAGCCAAGGAGAAGTCTGGATGTCGAATAAATGTAAGCTATGGTTCTTAATGGCTGCAACTGTTTTGTCGCTGGCATTGGTCGCCTCGTCGGTGTCGGCGGCGGAAAAAAAGCCTTCCGAAGATAAAGTAGCGGTGGTAAATGGAGTAGCTATCCCCCGGGGGGATTTTGATAGGGATATGAGAAGTATCCAGAAAAGGTCTCACGATATAGGAAAGCAGACCAGCAATGAGCAACTCTCAAAGATTAAAAAGGATATTCTTGAAAACCTCATCAACGGAGAATTACTTTATCAGGAGAGCCGGAAGGAAGGTATAAAGGTATCCGAAGATGAGATCAACGAGCAATTGGCGGGCATTAAGAAGCGGTTTCCCGATGAAACCAAATTCCAAAATGTACTGAGCGAAGCAAATCTTTCAGAGCAGACCTTAAAAACCCAGATTGAACGTGGGGAAGCAATTCAAAAATTTGTAGATAAAAAATTCATGCGGGCTGTTATCGTTTCCAATGAAGAGAGCAAGGCCTACTACGATGAAAATCCCAATTATTTTAAAAAACCGGAAGAAGTGCGGGCAAGTCACATCCTGATCAAGGTCAAACCTCAGGCGGGAGAATCGGAGAAAAAAGAAGCGCGCAAGAAGCTGAAAAAGATCAAGGGCAGACTGAAAAAAGGCGAGGATTTCGCTGCTCTTGCCAAAGAGTTCTCTGAGGGCCCGAGCAGTGCAAATGGAGGGGATTTAGGCTATTTCAAGCGTGGGCAAATGGTCAAGCCCTTTGAGGAGAAGGCTTTCGCCATGAAACCGGGTGAAGTGAGCGATATCGTAGAAACCAGGTTCGGATACCACCTGATTAAAGTCATAGATAAAAAACCGGAGACTGTAACTGCTTATGAGGAAGTAAAAGACAGGCTCGGTAATTATCTGAAACAGGAAAAGGTCAGGAAAGAAGTAGGCCGGTTTGTAGAGCAGCTTAAAGAGAAGTCGAAAATAGAGAGATTCCTGCCGGAAGCTCCAGAATAGCTGATTCCACCCCCCGACATCAATTTATCTGGAGGTTTTTTCGGCTTCTATAGTGCAGCAGGATGAGGAGCCTTCCTTGCCGAGGGCCCCTCTAATCACGGCCGCAGCGCAGCCTACGCCAGCCTGAACGGTGATGGCGCCCGTAGGGCAGTTTTTGGAACAAGCCCCGCATTCCATGCAGGCGTCCCTGTTTTCGATACCGACGTTCCCGTTGTTAAGGACCAGGACTTCGTGCGGGCAGACCGCAACACACATACCGCAGCCCACACACTTTTCCTGCCCGATTTTCAGGGTAACAACATTCTTTAGATAAATTAGTTGTCCCATATCCATAAATCCTCAAGCTATGAACCGCGACCCCAGCCATAAGCATAAACCGGCCACCGATGTTATTATCTGCATGGGCACGGCCCATTTCATCTCTTTTTTTACGCCCGAGAGAGAAGTGTAGGTGGATGCTCCCGTGAAATTCATGGCCAGGTGCGCCGCTACGCCCGGTATAAGAAGGAACCAGGCAAGTGTTTCCAGGAGGCCTGGCCAGCCGCTCATATTGTCTGCCCTGAAAACGGCCAGTATTACGGCTATTATTAGACCCATGCTCAGGCCTTTTAAAGAGAACGCCCGCCCCGGTAGCCAGGGCAGCAAAAGAGGGGTCAAGATCGCACCGGCCGCAAGCGCTCCTGACATGGCGAGCACGGCAAAAAGGCCGAAATTCAAAGCGTTTGTCCAGTAGCCGGAGGGACCTCCCAGCCCGCCCAGAACGAAAAATGCGGGTAATATGATGGCGAACCATTTCAAGGCGCCGACCAGTTCAACC
>CAYVLI010000436.1:0-2569 GCA_964452105.1 uncultured Nitrospinota bacterium | reverse complement strand
CGGTTAAACCTGGCGGGTTCTCCCCTCCCAGTATTTCTGCTTGAGCTCGCGCTTCAGTATCTTCCCCTGGGGGCTCTTGGGGAGCTCGTCCAGAAATTCCACGCTCTTGGGTTTCTTGTAGGTGGCCAGGTTATCCTTGCAGAACTGGATTAACTCCTCCTCGGTTGCGTTCTGTCCCGGTTTGAGCACGACGCAGGCCTTGACGTTCTCGCCCCAGTAGTCGTCCGGCACACCGATGACCGAGCATTCCAGTATTGCTGGATGCTGATAGATAATCTCCTCTATCTCACGGGGGTAGATGTTCTCGCCGCCGCTGATAATCATGTCTTTCTTGCGGTCAACTATGTATATATAGCCGTCCTCGTCCACGGTGGCCATGTCGCCCGTGCGGAGCCATCCGCCCGCGAAGGTCTCCGCGGTGTCCTCGGGCTTCTCCCAGTAGCCGCGGGCGATGGCCTCGCTCTGGCCGATTATCTCACCCACTTCTCCGATGCCCACTTCCTTGCCGTCGTCGCCAACCACTCGGACCTCGCAATTTATAATCGGCCGGCCGGCGGAGCCGAGTTTTTTGACCCACCTTTCATCGCCATCCAGGACGTGTTCTTCCGGCGGGAGTATGGTCATGCAGGGGCCGGCTTCCGTCTGTCCGTAGAGCTGCATGAAACCGCAGGGGAACCTCTCCAGGCCCTGGCGCAGGACCTCGATGGGCATGGGGGCGGCCCCGTATGTTATGAGCTTCATGGAACTCAGGTCGTACTTGTTGAAGTCAGACACCTGGAGCACTGCGTTGACCATGGTGGGGACCAGCAGGACATTGGTTATCTTCTCTTCCTGGGTGAGGTAGAGGGTTTTCTCAGGATCGAAGCTCTTACAGATGACCATCTTGCAGCCCATGTAAGCGGCAAAGAAAATGTTCGCCCCTGCCGCCAGATGGAAGATGGGGGTGGTCACCAGATAGGAGTCGGTCCTCTTCGTGCCCGCTTCGATTATGCTGTTGACGGTGTTGGCTATGATGTTCCTGTGGCTCAGGGGGACTCCTTTGGGCTTGCCCGTGGTGCCTCCGGTGAAGTAGATGAAGGCGTCATCGGTGGGCGAAATGGGCACATTCGGTTCCACAACGCTGCCTTTTGAAAGCAGGTCTTCGTATGGCTCCATGCCATCGGCTTGTCCGCCCAGGATAATGTACTTTTCGACGTTCAGGTTATCCCTCACGGACTGAATGGCCTCCAGGAATTCGCTCTGAAGTATAAGGACCCTGGCGCCGGTATAATTAATCACGTACTCCAGCTCTCCCGGCTTGAGCATGAAGTTCAGCAGGTCTGCTATGCCTCCCGTCTTGGCTATGCCGAAGTAGATCTCGATGTATTCGATACAATTGAAGGCCAGGACGGCTACCCTGTCCCCCTTCCGGACGCCCATGGCTATCAAGGCGTTGGCAAGCCTGTTTGCTCTTTCGTTAAGCTCCCTGTGCGTGAGGACGCTGTCCTCGAAAACCACGGCTCTCTTGTCCGGATAGTTCCTGGCATTTCTCTTTACCAGGTCTCCCAACGTCTGACTCAAGCTGCACCCCCTTGTTTATGAAGAAATGTTTAATTTAGCTATAAATAATCGTCGCCTTGTTTCTCCCCCATGGAGGAGGAGTGTCTTTAAGCGGGAAAAAACACCATATTCTAAACAAATTTTTACGATGTTTCAAGAAGGCAAAAGAATCGATTGAAAGTTGGCGGAGAGGGAGGGATTCGAACCCCCGTCACGGTAAACGTGAAGCGGTTTTCAAGACCGCCGCCTTCGGCCGCTCGGCCACCTCTCCGCTCATGAGAGCAATTTAACACAGGGTACCGGAAAATTTCAAACCCGTCGTGGTTTATGCGCCGGGGCAGCGACCGCTATACTGTGCGGAGATGCGCTATTAACCCTCACGATAGGCAAGTGAACCTTCCCGCCCTGAAGGGCGGGGCATCTAAAAGAAAGTTATTTATTGTATTAGTAGTGACTAACCCCCAAACCCCCTAAAAAGGATACTATTCATCCCCACACTGAAGTGTGGGGTTTTCTGGTATGTTTTCATAAAACTTAGAGGGCGGGTTTGAAACCCGCCCCTACGCCCTGTTGTAAAAAAGTTTCTTCGGCGAAAGTCTCCTCCCCCTCTTGACGGGGGAGGAACTAAGGTGAGGGTGAAATTTTGCCGTGCTGCCAGGTCTCCGAACCTGGCAGGTTCAAATGCTGTCGGGTGCGGAGACCCGACAGCACAATGCGAAAAGCTATTTGATACCCCACTCCCTTAATCCCTCCCGCCCGGGGAGGGAAAATGAGTTTCGACTTCGTCATGCTTGACTCGAAACACAGTTGCTGCACCCTGTGGTAATTTGAAAGATCTGCTATATCCCTCAGGGGGTCATGACTTCCACGCCGCCCATATAGGGGACCAGCGCCTCCGGGATGGTTACGCTGCCATCCTCTTGCTGGTAATTCTCCAGGACGGCGACCAGCGTCCGCCCTATGGCCAGCCCTGACCCGTTCAGGGAATGAACCAGCTCGGGCCTCGATTTTGCATCCTTTTTGTACCTTA
>CAYVLI010000435.1:0-2574 GCA_964452105.1 uncultured Nitrospinota bacterium | reverse complement strand
CCGTCTTCATAGGTATCGGACTGGCCGCGGGCCGTTCTTACGCCCACGCCGCCATAGGCATGGCCGCTTACGAGGACTGAAGAATTAACGCCTGGAGGAAACCCTTTTAAAAAAGTGTTCCCTCCGGCGCTCTCCCAAAACTTTCGTACAATAAAAACGGGGCCTCGTCGGAGGCCCCGTAAATTTCTTCCCGATAACCTAAAAGCAATCAAACAGTAACTTTCCGGAAGGGTGATTCCCGCGTCTCCAGCGGATCGTAAGGCAGGCCCCACACCTCTCTTATGGAGCCGATTATCTCCTCAGAGGTGAGGTCCGCCTTTACGGCATCGATTATATACGGCAACAGGTTCTCCTTCTCACCCATTTCCGCATGCTGCCTTAATACGTCTATGGCCTTCTCTGCCTTCGCCATATTCCTGTTCCGCTTGACCTCTATTACCCGGTCGATAATCTCCTGCGTTCTATCGTAGGAAACCTTGTGGACTCCTCCAGGCGTCTCTTTTTCCTCTTCGGATTGAAACCTGTTGACCCCCACGACGACCCTCTGGCCGCTGTCCACTTCCTTCTGGTAGTTCAGGGAAGCCTTATCAATCTCCGAATGGACCCAGCCCCTCTTCATGGCCTGTATCATACCGCCCATCTCATCTACCTGAGCGATTATCTTCCTGGCCTCTTCCTCGATTTTATCCGTAAGCTCCTCTATGTAGTAAGAGCCGCCCAGCGGGTCGCTGACCCTGGCTACACCGGTCTCGTAAGCCAGTATCTGCTGGGTGCGGATGGCCAGCCGCTGGGATTCTTCTGTGGGCAGCGCGATTGGCTCATCGTAGGAACAGCAGTGCAGAGATTGAACACCGGCCAGCACCGCTACCATGGCTTGATAGGCTACCCTTATGGCGTTATTCAGCGGCTGCTGCGGCACCAGGGAACACCCGGCGGTATGGACGCCGAAGCGAAACTGAATGGATTTCGGGTCCCTGGCGCCGAATTCATCTTTCATGATGCGCGCCCAGAGCCGCCTGGCGGCGCGCAGCTTGGCGATCTCCTCGAAGAAATCCATATGGGACGAACAGTAGAAAGCCCTGCGGGGGGCGAAGTCATCTATGTCCAGCCCCCGCTCGAGCGCCTTGCGAATGTATTCTTTGGCTATGGAGAAACCGAAGGCCACTTCCTGAGCGGCGTTGATGCCATTTTCGCGCATGTCATAGAGGTTGACGTTGCCGGTGTAATAGAGCGGCATGTGCCTGGTGCAGTACTCTATGACGTCCACGGCCATCTTCACGCTCAGCTCTATGGGCACGCCCGGCTGGTATCCGCAAAACTGCACGTGCAGCGGATCGTTCTGGACCGTCCCCCGCAGCTTGGCCGGGTCAATGCCCCTGCTCTTCGCCACCGTCAGGAACTGGGCCAGCAGTATGTTTACCATCGTCGCAGTGGAGTTGTTCCAGGCCAGGCTGACATTTTCAATGGGGATGCCGTCGAGAAGCTGAAACATATCCTCAAGCTTGCAGATATGAACTCCCTGCACTCCCACCTCTTTTCCGGCCATGGGATGGTCTGCGTCTATTCCCATGCCGCCGGGTATATCCAGGATGACGCTCAATCCGCTGGCGCCCTCTTTTATCTGGAAACCCAACCGCTCGTTGGTGTCTTTAGCCGAACCGAACCCGCAGACTTCACGCCGCGTCCAGTATCGGCCCCTGAACATATTCCTGTGTATGCCCCTGGTGTATGGATAATCACCCGGATCGCCGATGTTATCCTGATAATTTCTTGAAGCGGCGTCTTCAGGGGTGTAGAACTCCTTCACTTCGAAGCCCGACCATGTTTTCAAGTCTGCCGGCTTCTCCCGGTAAGCTTCTGAGAGTTTTTCAGCTGCTTTATCTTTATCCACGGGCTATCCCCTCCAGGCTGCTGAAACTCACTTAATTAAAGCGAGAGTTTAAAAATATTCCTGGTTGATATCAGACGAAACGATTAACTCATCTAATATAATAAAGCATGCGGACTGTCAACACATTAGAGGCAGGAGTTACCCCAAAAAGAATCCCCCGGCTGAATCCGGGGGTTCGCCCCACGCATTCAGCGTGGTGAGTGAAGCTCCCACCCTTAAAAGGGTGGGTATCCCTATGTCATTCCCGCGGAAGCGGGAATCCAGATCAACAGGCGCTGTCGAGCGAGGAGAGCCTACAACACGGGCAATAGGCCTGTTTCCGTGGCCGGAGCATGGAGTCCTGTGTTTCGCTGATAAACTAAAATCTCCTGTGGCCGCGCTCAGGGTCTGCTTGCTGCGGGCAGCGTTGAAAAGCCACTATTACACTTGTATAGCTCCCTAAATGATTGGTCTTAAAGTAAAAACACCGACAGTAGACTGAAAATTGGGGTAACTCCTGCTCGATATAACCTTGAAAACGGTCCTCCTAATGTGCTATTAATAATGCAAACAGGATGAATAAAGTACCGTTTTGGATCGGCAACTTCGGATTTGATTCGGAAAATAATCGCTCTCATTCCCGGGAGCAAGGGAGGAGCAGCCATGGCGGACAAATTCAAATACGTCATCATAGGAAACGGCGC
>CAYVLI010000434.1:0-2587 GCA_964452105.1 uncultured Nitrospinota bacterium | reverse complement strand
AAACTGCTGTGAAATGTTTTTTCGGCGATAGTCTCCTCCCCCTTGACGGGGGAGGAACAAAGGCGGGGGTGAAAATTTATCGTGCTGCCGGGTCTCCGAACCTGGCAGGTTCAAATGCTGTCGGGTGCGGAGACCCGACAGCACATTGAGAATATGAGCATAACGACATAACCTTAATTTAGGGGGTAGGCCTTGTGCCTGCCCAGAGCGACTTTATTCAGGGTATGAAGTCTATCTTATCGTCCACCCTGCAGATGAACTCTGCCAGCAATCGAGCGGTATTCTCCAGGTCTTTAAGGGAGACCAGCTCCACGGGGGTATGCATGTACCTGTTGGGCACGCTGACCAGACCCGTGGCCACCCCTCCCCTGGATAGCTGCATGGGGTTGGCGTCGGTTCCGGTGGCCCTGGGAGCGCCCTCCACCTGATAGGGCAGCTTCTTTTCCTTCGCCGCCTGCAAGAGCATCTTGCCCACCACGGGGTTTATGTTTGCGCCAAGTGAAATGACCGGCCCCGCTCCTACTTTCACCTCACCCTGCCGCTTTTTATCCATCGTCGGATGGTCCGAAGCGAAGGTCACATCCACCGCCACGCCCACCTGCGGGTCTATATCGAAGGCGCTGGTGCGGGCACCTCTCATACCCAGTTCCTCCTGGACTGTAGAAACGGCGTAAACAGCGGCTTTCAGCTTGCGGCGGGAGGCCAGACGAAGCGCCTCGGCTATGGCGAAACATCCCACCTTGTCGTCGAAAGCGCGGGACACCGCCCTGTCTCCGAGGAGCTTTTCGTATCCCACGGCGTAGGTAATGGGGTTGCCTACAGAGACATTTTTTTCCACTTCCTTCCTGTTCCCGGCCCCTATGTCCAGCCATAGCTGATGTATTTCCAGGCTCTTCTTCCTCTCCTCGGGTGTGAGCAGATGCACCGCCTTCTTCCCCACCACCCCCAGGATGGGGCCCTTCTCCCCGGAAACCATGAGCCTCTGGCCGGAAACCAGGCCGGGGTCGTGCCCCCCTATTGCCGAGAAATAGATGTAGCCGTCGTCGTCTATGTATGTCACCATGAAGCCGATTTCGTCTATGTGTCCGGCCAGCATCAACCTCGGTGAACCTTCGGGGTTGATAACAGCGGTGCAGTTACCGTGCACATCCTTGCTGACCTCATGGGCGAACTCGCTCACATAATTCTTCCAGACTTCTTGAGCAGCCCGCTCAAAACCAGACGGACTCGGTGTCTCTATAAGCGCTTTAAGAAATTCCTCCGACTCTTTTCTCAATCTTACCTCCTTATCAACCTCTCGGTTCTCTTCCGACTGCTCTCCTATCTCGCTATGCGCCCTTTCAGGACGCGCACACCTTCCATTTCCAGCATCTTCACTTTTAATGGAACCCCCTGTTGCGCCGAGAAGCCCCCCAGAGTGCCGTCGCTTTTTACCACCCGATGGCAGGGGACCACCGGGGGAAAAGGGTTGCTGCCCATGGCTCCACCGATGGCTCTGGCCCCGCCGGGCCTGTCCACGGCCCTGCTCACCCAGCCGTAAGAGCGCACCTCTCCGTAGGGTATGGTCATGGCGGCTCTATAGACCCCGCCGGCGAAATTCGTGCACACGCTGAAATCCAGCGCAAAGGAGAACTTCACCTTCTCTCCTTCGAAGTAGCTTTCCAGTTCATCCTGAACGTTCCTGTCCACCGGATTGCCTCCGGCGATTCCCGGCCATCTCTCCTCTATCTGCAGCAGTGCATGGTTCTTCTCATCAACGGGAAGTATGATGCACGAAACGCCGTTATCACAGGCCACATACCCGCACCAGCCCCACCTCGTCCTGAAGACATGAAAACCTCTCTTCATGGCCTCCCCCTGAAGTACTCGTGATAGTGAAAATTTCGAGAGAAATCAAGCCAGCTCTGTTTTCTGCTTATCCAGTCGAGCCGTTGAGCGGCAGGCTTAATTTAGTTGACTTGCCCCTTTGTCTGTTCTAAAATCAGCTATTATATAAGTAATTAGCAATTATCTCCAGATAAGCAACAAACCTGACTCTAAGATGGTTGGAGTTTAATGTCCGGTATTGAGACCTGTCAAGTGTTAAAACACGCGGAGGAGTTGTACCACCAAGCCTCATATCTTATTCCCGTGTGAAGCAAAAAAGATTGAATATCCTCCCAGATGGTGCGAAATTTGTATCATACCTTCAGAATTACGCCTTATGTCGTGTAAACTGTTTTTCAGCATGACTGACAAAAGCAATGAGGTAGGGGAAAGTGCCTAATAAGAGCATCGCCATAGCCAGTGATCACGGCGGATTTGAACTCAAAGAGGACTTGAAGCTGTTTCTCGAACGGGAAGGCTATCACTGCGACGATTTTGGGACTTACTCCATAGACCCCGTCGACTATCCCGATTTTGGAATAAAGGTAGTCAAGCAGATTTCATTGGGCGGCGTTGAGCGGGGCATTCTCATCTGCGGTACCGGAATCGGAATGTCTATGGTGGCCAACAAGTTCCCCAGGATAAGGGCCGCGGAGTGCCACGACATGTTTACCGCCAAGTTAAGCAGAGAACACAACGACAGCAATGTACTTGTCCTCGG
>CAYVLI010000433.1:0-2593 GCA_964452105.1 uncultured Nitrospinota bacterium | reverse complement strand
TTGGTCTTAAAGCGTTTGCTAAAGCGATGGCGAGGCGCAGATGAGGATCGACCGCATAGGCATAAATAATTTTGCCGCTGTCAGGAACTTGCGCCTGGAGCCTACAGGAATTACCGTCATCCACGGACCTAACGAATCTTTGAAGACTATGATTCTGGATTCCATGCTTCTTACGCTTTTCTCTCAGGTTGGCTTTTCCTCAATAAGAAACCGTTATTCAACAGGAGACCTGGATAATGGTGATGTATCTGTGTCTGTGTCGATGAATAACGGACAACAGTTTAAGTTTACCCTGGGAGGAAAGGATAACCTGGCGGGGGTGTTAAATCTGCCGAAGCTCTCTGCCAGGAACCTCATGGTGGTGCGTACGGGAGAACTGGGCTTTCATGAAGAAAGCGGGTGGTGGGGGTCGATCAGGGATAATCTGATTGGTTTCGAAGGAGGCTTGGGTCGGGTTGCGCAGTTTATAAGAAACGATGTCGGCCTGACACCTAAAGGCGGCTGGACAGACACGCAAGAGCGGCCAATAAAGAGCAAGATAGGTGAGCTTGAAGAGGGGCAAGAGGTTTTGGAGGCCGCACTTCGTGATGCAGAAATAGTCGGGAGTCTGGAGGCGGAACTTGGCAGTCTCCAACGGGATTTGCAAAACTGCAGGGAAGCCCTGGATGGTCTCAGGGCAGCGAGGGAGAGGGACAAGTATCTCGAAGCCTCTCAATTGAGAGGTAATTACGATAATAAGGTGTCTGAGCTTAAGAACTATCAGCGATACGGGGAAAAGGACTACCAGGAGTGGCTCGATGCCCAGCAAGCGTCGGGGAATGCTCAGATAAGGCTTAACGATCTCAGGGACCGTCAGACCGATCTGCGGCGTGAGATACAGGATAAAAGCAGTGAGCGGAACGAGCTTTCGCGGAAAATAGTGGAGCTTGAAGGAAGGGAGGTAAACGTCTTTGCAGGGATAGAAAGACTGCTCGTAAAAATAGAGTCAAAAAGGGAGGAGATGGAGCGGGCATCTCTGAATGAGCGCCCTCTTGGATTTGGTTCTGCAATCGCCAGCGCTGCCGCTGGAATTTTCCTCTACTTCGCTCTCAGCAGGGGTGGACTCTATTTCGCCGGTCTGGCAGGCTCTGCGGTGGCCGCATTGTTTCTATGGAAAGGGTGGTCTAACCATAGAGGAAAACGTCTGTCTTTCGCACGGTTAAAAAGGGATTTGCTTGACCAAATACGCCCTATATTTCCTGGTGTCGGTGACGTTGAAGAAATCAGAAGAATGCTTGATGAACAACGTCGAGTTCTGAACGAGACTAAGGGCAAATATCAAAACCTGGAGACGGACATTGCTAAAATGAATAGGGACCTCGGCAATTTGGGCAACAACCTCTATAATGAGCAAAACAATAAAAGAGCGGCTGATGCTCGCGTAAACGAACTACAGAAAAATACCGGATGCTCCACTCACCAGCAACTCAGGGGGAAACTCGACAGGAAGCGGCAGCTTGAAATAGAGATAGAATCCCATAGGCAGCAGGCGAACCAGATATTGGGCGTTAGTTCCGAAGGAGAATGGTCAGAGGCATTGAAGAAGCTGGAGATGTACAAAGATGCCCAGGGGGTGTGGAACCAACAGGAGTATGACAGGTTAAAACAGATGCTTGGAGCGATTGAACAATCACTCGAAGATATCAGGAATCGGTTTCAGTCGGCGAGGGATGCCATAATCAGGGCGGGATGCTCGACGCCGGAGGATGTTTTTATTGAATTGGACGGGGTCGTCGGCAAACTCGAAGAGTATCGCCTGAAGAAGGCGGCGGCGCTGGCGGCCATCGGAGCGCTTGATGATATGGCCGCGGAACAGGATACCATCATTAACAGCGTCATTGGCGATGGGCCGGATTCCGCGCAGGCATATTTCGAGAGTATAACAGGCGGAAAATATTCAGAGGTCTTTCGTGACGGGGATGTCGTGCGGACCCGAATGCCGGATGGGACAGAGTTTTCCATAGAGCAATTGAGCACGGGGACGCAGGCTCAGCTCTATTTTGCGCTGCGCGTAAGCCTGATAAACAAGATTTTCGTTGAAGAGAAAAATGAGCCGCCGCTTCTTCTTCTGGATGACCCTTTTCTCAGCGCGGATGAGGGGCGGCGTGAAACTGTCATGGATTTCTTGATTGAGTTGGCCAAAGAGGGCTGGCAGATTATTTATTTTACCGTGGACTCGAGGGTTCCCGACATGCTCCAGAGAGTTGGTGATCAACTGTTTTCGCTTGTTTCATTACCGCCTGCATGAGGGCGGCTGGCTGGCCGTCTCTTGTAAAATAAATGCGCATAGATAATTCATGAATTGTCTCTACGAGGGCGAACACGAGGTTCGCCCCTACCTGAAAGAAACGCCACAGTGCTGGCGGGTCTCCGCACGCTGCCAGCTGAATGTTTGACTGGATTCCCGCTTTCGCAGGAATGACAATTGTAGGGTGGGCTGCGCCCACCAAACAGTTGCTGTCGGGTCTCCGCACACGACAGCAAAGGTATTCGAAAGACAGTTGTTACAGGAAAGAATTCACGCCTTCATCTTCGATTGGGAACTTCTTCCTTC
>CAYVLI010000432.1:0-2594 GCA_964452105.1 uncultured Nitrospinota bacterium | reverse complement strand
TTCAGCAGACCCATCTTATGGAAGAATACCTGGCCCATTTCGAATATCTTCAATCCGAGCCTATAGTTGCTCGTCATCTTGTTCTGCTCGATGTAACCTCCATGTTCGAGAGTGTTCAGCAGTCTTTGAACGTTTTTCTTGTGCAGTTCCAGTCTGTTGCAAAGTTCAGTCACACTGAGTTCATCTTCCTGATCGCTGAACGATTCCAATACATCCAGCGTATGCATGACAGATTGAACGACATATCTGCTTTTTTCCCTTTTAACCATTTCTATTTTTCTTCTCCCTCTTCAAATGGAGCATTTTATAAAACTGCTCATTTTATTCTCTGGGGCATCCAAATCCCCCGGCTGATGGTTCAACCATAATCCAAAACAAAATCGAAAATAAGAACTTTTTCAATAGGATACCTTTACATCCACCTATATATATAAAAAATAGTTTTAAGAAAGTCAAGAAAAAAATATTTGGATATCATTCTTTTGAAAAATATCTTTCAGGAAGGACAGATATCGGGGAAATGCTCTTAAGAGATATAATCCTAATGATTGAGAGCCTCAGCGGCTCTTTTCGCCTCGTCATATACCATTTTGACGGGAATCTTCTTGCGAGTCGCTATTTCGAGACAGCTATCGGCTTCCGGCGAAACCTGGACTACCCTATTTTCCACTTTTCCCAGTTTGATTTTGACTTTTCCGTGAACCGTCTCGACCTCAACAATTTTTCGCTTCAGCTTTTCCCGTGCCTCATAACGCACCCTTACACCGAAGGTGGTAGTCTCGCTAAACAGAAGAGCCTTGAGCTCTCGTTCGCATGAAAGCTGCGCCAGAACGGTTACCTTGATCCCGGGCCGCCCCTTTTTCATCTGAACGGGGGTAAGGAATACATCCAATGCTCCAGCCTCCATAGCCTTTTCCATGAAAGGGGCATAAAACTCGGGATTCATGTCGTCTATGTTGGCTTCAATCACCGCTACCGTATCCACGTTCTCTTCGCCCTGAGCCAGACCTACGAACACACTGAGTATATTGGGCATCTCAGGAAAGTCGCGCGAACCTGCGCCCCTGCCCGTAGCTTGAATTTCCATCAAGGGCAGAGGGCCGAAAAACTCCGCCAGAGCGCTCAAAATAGCTGCACCCGTGGGTGTGGTCAATTCCACCGGAGGTCCATTCGAGAATACCGGCTTGCCCTTGAGCAGCTCGACCACCGCCGGCGCCGGTACCGGCAGTTCTCCATGAGAGCTTCGAACCGTTCCTGCGCCCAGGTTTACAGGCGAGGAGAGCACTCGTTCTATTCCCATCAGCTTTATGGCCGCAGCCGCACCCACTACGTCGATTATGGCATCCAGGGCGCCTACTTCGTGGAAGTGAACCTCCGAGAGAGAAGCGGCATGCGCCTGGGCCTCGGCCATGGCCAGGTTCGCGAATATCCTTACAGCGGTTTCCTTGATGCCTTTATCGAGAGAAGATGTCTCTACGATATCAAGGATATCATCGAGGCGCCTGCTTTCCCTCGGGTCCTCACCTATAATGACTTCGAATTTACTGGCTGATATGCCTCCTCTGGTTGTCTTGCTATGTTCGAGCCGGTAGTCGGTGACGCCCAGTTTGCTTATCTCCTCTCCCAGTCGAGCGAAATCCAGGCCTGCATTAATCAACGAGCCTATGAACATGTCTCCGCTAATACCGCTGCTACACTGGAAGTAGGCCGTCTTCATTCTTTCTCACCTAACATATTTATCATGTGGGCAATGCAGCCTGCGCCGAAGCCGTTATCGATGTTGACCGTGGCCACCCCTGCGGCGCAACTATTGAGCATGGTAAGGAGAGCGGCCATTCCTCCGAAGCTGGCTCCGTAGCCAACGCTGGTTGGGACGGCGATGACCGGCTTGCTCACCATTCCTCCCACAACGCTGGCCAGGGCGCCGTCCATCCCTGCAACAACTACTATAACTCTCGCCTGGTTGAGGAGCTCGCGTCGTCCCAACAGGCGGTGAATGCCCGCTACCCCCACGTCGTAGAGTTTTTCCACCCTGCTGCCCAGCAGGTCTGTCGTGGCCAGAGCTTCCTCGGCCACCGGTATATCAGAAGTTCCCGCGGTGAGGATGAGCACGATACCTTCTGTGGGTTTTTTCCTGGTAATGCGGATGGTGATGGTCTTCCCTGCGGGATTGTATTCGGCCCTCTCATCCATGAGCTTAACCGCCTCAAAAATATGCTGCTCCGCCCTGGTCGCAAGCACATTGTGATTCATCTTCCTGAGGCTGTCAATCACCGCCACCACCTGATCCACCGTCTTGCCTTCGCAATAGACCACTTCGGGAAACCCTGTCCTCAGTGTCCTGTGATGGTCTATCTGAGCGAAACCCATGTCCTCAAAGGGGAGATCGCGCAGCAGTTCCATGGCCTGATCCGGCCGTAAGCTTCCGTTATGAACCCTCTCCAGCAATTCTTTTAATGCCGATGGCTCCAATTTGACTCCTGTTCTCTGCGACAGTCGTTGGTTTCATTCATTCCGTAACAATCGAGCGGATGCCTTGTCAAGCCTGTCCAGCAGCAGCCTGCCTGCGAAAGAAGAAAACTCGCATAAAAGGA
>CAYVLI010000431.1:0-2599 GCA_964452105.1 uncultured Nitrospinota bacterium | reverse complement strand
CACAGGCCGGTATCCTCTTTCCCCACCACTGACGCTCATATCTGGATATCGTACTCACCCGACCTCAAACACTGGGGAGATCACCGCAAACTCATCCCTGCAAGGAAAGGCACTTGGTGGGACGCCTGCAAGGTGGGTATCTCTACACCGCCGCTGAAAACCCCTGAGGGCTGGTTAATCCTGTACCACGGGGTAAAGATAACAGCAAGCGGCTCAATCTACCGCCTGGGACTGGCCTTGCTGGACCTCGAAGACCCATGCATGGTAATTTACCGCTCAGATGAGTGGGTTTTTGGGCCGGAGGCAAATTATGAAATTTTTGGTGATGTGGACAAGGTCGTGTTCCCCTGTGGATGGACGCGAGACGCAGATGAAATCAAGCTCTACTATGGTGCAGGAGATACTTGCTTGGCCCTGGCCACTGCAAGTCTCTCAGAGATTCTGTCATGGTTAAAGGAAAACAGCCGCCACTGGAAAAGCCAAAAATGCACGTAGCAATTCTCTCCCCCATAGCATGGCGCACCCCTCCAGAGCATTACGGCCCGTGGGAAAGCGTCGTATCGCTGCTGACAGAAGGCCTTGTCGAGCGCGGAGTTGATGTAACCCTCTTCGCCACAAAGGATTCCGTTACAAAAGCCAAACTATCTGCCGTATGCCCCAGGGGGTACGAGGTGGATAAGAGCATCGATCCCAAGGTCTGGGAATGCCTCCACATCTCCTCCCTCTTCGAGCGAGGAGATGAGTTCGACCTCATCCACAACCACTTCGATTTTCTCCCTCTCACTTACACAGGAATGACTTCCACTCCCGTGCTTACTACTATACACGGCTTTTCTTCGCCGAAGATACTGCCCGTATATAAGAAATACAATCGCAGGGTACACTACGTATCAATAAGCGATGCAGACAGGAGCCCCAAGCTCGATTACATAGCCACCGTTCATCACGGCATAGACCTGAACCTGTTTACGCTTCGCCCCGAACCGGGACGCTACCTCCTCTTCTTGGGCCGTATCCATAAGGAAAAAGGGACCAGAGAAGCCATAGAAGTCGCACGCAAGTTTGGAATGAATCTTATAATAGCAGGAATCATACAGGATGAAGATTATTTCGGGAGGGAGATAGAACCCTGCATCGATGGACACAGAACCGTTTACGTTGGAAGTGCTGATCCCGTAAAGAGGAACCGGCTCCTCGGAGGCGCCTATGCGGTTCTCCATCTCATAAATTTCGATGAGCCTTTCGGTCTATCCGTTATAGAGGCTATGGCCTGCGGCACCCCTGTAGTAGCAATCAACCGGGGTAGTATGCCGGAGGTAATATTGCATGAGCGAACCGGATTCCTCTGTTCGGATATCGATGAAGCCTTTAAGGTCTTGCCCCTCGTCAGGGAGCTGAAAAGGAGCGATTGTCGGAGGTGGGTGAAAGAAAAGTTCAGTTCGGATATCATGGTTGAAAAATATATGGACGTTTATCACAAGATTGTTTGCGGTCACGGGGAAAAGGCAACAAGCAAAAAACCATGCTCAAATTAAACCCTGCTTTGGATTAATGCTCATGATCACAGGCAGCAACCAATTGGTAGAACGTTATCAGGGAAACCCGATATTAACCAGGCGCCATGTGCCATATCCCGTGGTGACCACCCATAATGCTGCGGTGGTGAAGTATAAAGGGCAATACATTATGCTGTTCAGGTCTCACCTTAAAAACGGCCGCTCGATAATCGGCATTGCGGAGAGCAAGGACGGCCTCTGTTTCACGGTTCGTCCGGAGCCCTTTCTTGTCCCGATTGGCAGAGGGCCCTTCGCAGAATACGAGGAATACGGGGTGGAGGACCCACGAATATGCGAGCTGGAAGGCGCATATCTCATCACATACAGTGCCTATTCCAGGCATGGAGTGAGGGTCGGCCTGGCCAGGACTAATGATTTCCGTCATTTAGAGCGGCTTGCCCTGATAACCCAGGCCGATTGCAGGAACGTTGTTATTTTTCCCAAAAAACTCGGAGGTCGCTACGTTCGACTTGACCGACCACATTCAGAGATATCTCCCTGGTCTATATGGATATCCTACTCGCCGGACCTCATACACTGGGGTGATTCCAGGGTAATAATCAAGCCTTTACCCTACCATTGGGACGAGATGAAAGTGGGACCGGGGGCCACGCCGATAGAGACAGAATATGGATGGCTCAACATTTTCCACGGGGTATTCAAGACTATGGACGGCAGTATTTATCGGCTCGGTGTCGCCCTTCACGACATTGAAGACCCCGCCAGAGTGATAGGCACGGCCGATGAGTGGATACTTCAACCCGAAGACCCATGGGAAGTCACCGGGTACGTACACAACGTGGTTTTTACCTGCGGAGCAGTTCCAGAAGATGACGGAACGCTAAAAATTTACTGGGGTGGAGCAGACACAGTGATATGTGTCGGCACCGCTCAGATACGAGAACTCGTGGATTTATGCCTTAACAGACCGAGAATGGCTACCTGATTAATTATCATGCCTCTCATGATACTCTTTCGAAAAACAACCCGAGACCACTGTTTGTATTATTCGCCGGAAAACCTGCCTCGCAGCAGCTCACACA
>CAYVLI010000430.1:0-2610 GCA_964452105.1 uncultured Nitrospinota bacterium | reverse complement strand
CCGCCGGCAGACCGCTGACCTGCGCCATCTCCTCGTCAAAGCTCAAGAACAGCAACTCTTTGAACAACAGCTTGACCAGCACAAGCACACATGCGCTCAATATAGCAATGACCAGTATGTCCTGCCTGGTCACCGCCAGAATGTTCCCGAACAGGAAACCGAAAAGGTCTACCGTGTAAGACCTGCTGAGGCTTATCAGCAGAATCCCCAGCGCCATGGTAGCCGCGAAGAGGATTCCTATGGCCGTATCTTCATGTATCTCGCTCTTCCTGCTCACCCGACCTATGGCCAGCGCAGCGCCCACGGCAAATATTATTGCTGTGATAGTGGGGTTGATCCCGAGGAGAACTCCCAGAGAGACCCCACCGAAAGCAGAGTGCGAGATGCCAACGCCGATAAAAGAAAGCCTCTTCAGCACCACGAAGAAAGAGATAACCGCGCACAACACGCTCACTATGAGGGCCGCCACCAGAGCATTTTGCATAAAGTTCAGGGAGAGTAGATCAGCCACCTTCCCCCCCTCCATGCAAGCGGAGGCTCTCCACATTTACAGCATCACTATAGCCGTACAGCTTCTCCACGAACTCTTTGCTCAAGACCTCCGGCACCGTGCCATAGTAATAGAGCGCGCGGTTCAGACAGGCCAGACGATCGGCATGGAATTGAACCGCGCCTATGTCGTGCGTGGACATGATGATTGTAAGAGAAAGCTGCGAACGCAAATGGCCGAGCAGATGGTAAAAACTCTGCTGCGCCGCTATATCGACCGCCGCCGTCGGTTCATCCATGATTAACAGGTGGGATTGGGAAGCAAGAGCACGGGCGATGAAGACCCTCTTTTGCTGACCTCCCGAGAGACGGCCGATGGGACGCTCCGCGTAATCCGACATGCCTACCATGCGGAGGCATTCGGAGGCGACTTCGAGCTCTTTCTTCCCGGGCTTCCCGAAAAGGCCCACCCTGCCGTATGTTCCCATGAGCACCACATCTAACACCGAAACGGGAAAGTGCAGGTCAACATAGGAGCGCTGGGGCACGTATCCTACGGAATGCCCTGCCCTGGCCAGCTCCGAAGGGGGATGCCCGTAAATCCGCACTCTTCCCCTTGTGGGTTCCATCAGCCCCAGGACCACCTTGAGCAATGTGGTCTTCCCACCGCCGTTGGGCCCTATTAAGCCCACGAATGCTCCTTCTTCGATGTCCAGGTTTATGTTATGAAGGACGTCCTTCTCGCCCAGGTGTACGCAGATGTCCTTCAAACTTATTATGGATTCAGCCATCGAGCACTTCCTTGAATATGGCAAGATTATATCTCATGAGTTCCAGGTAGCTTTTCCTGCCCGGAAGCTCCGGCCCGCCTATGGGATCCAGGTACAAAATCTTTGTTCCGGCTTCCCTGGCTATTATCCGAGCCGCCTTGGGGTTCAGTTGCGGCTCGGCGAAGATGGCTTTCGCCCCTAAGTTCCTGGTTGCTTTCACCACACCGGCCAGGTATCTGGGAGAGGGCTCCTTTCCCGGGAAGGGCTCTATTACCGCGGCAAGTTTCAGGCCATAACGGCGTGCAAAATAGACCCAGGCGGAGTGAAAGGCCACAAACTCTTTTACCTTGAAGCCGGCTACCGTCTCTCTTATCTCAGCATCCAGCTTTCTTAATTTTTCTTTGTACTTTTCCGCGTTTTCCAGGTATATCCCGGCTCTTTCAGGATCCGCTTCCCCCATGGTTTTAGCTATATTGTCCACTATGACCATTGCAGAGACGGGATCCAGCCAGAAATGGGGGTTGCCGTGTTTCTCAACCTTATCCCCATGATGCTCCTTTTTGCGCTCACCATCGTTGCCTATCAGATTCTGTCCCCTCGATGCATTTACTACCTTGAGTCCTTTTCCGGAAGCTGCGGCTGCGAATTTACTTGCCCAGGAATCCAGGCCCGCTCCCACCTTTATGAACACCCGGGAGCGGGATATTTCAGCGACCTGCGATGGGCGGGGTTCGAAGGTGTGCGGATTGGCGCCGGGGGGCAACAGGGTTTGGACCAGCACGTGCTCTCCACCCACGTTGGCAGCCATGTCGGCCAGCGGATATATGGTAGCCACGACCCGAAGTTTTTCACCGCCGCCTGCGTGAAGCGTAGTCGGCGCGCACAAGAACAGCGTGGCAAAGCAGATAACCAATTTCTTAAGCATGGGGGAAAGCGATCCTTTTCTACAGAGAAATTTTTCCAAGAGGATTTCCTCTAACGATTAATCGTCGATTGGAAAATTTACATATAGTATTATAGCCTATAACCGGGCTCATGGTGGTTTCAGAGTGCAGAATCCCTTTGGAAACCGACTCACGGCAAAGAGAGCAGCCGCCGTCTATCACGATAGATTGAATGATACATTCCTGCATGCGCGATTTCAAACATAATGTAACAATCGGGAAGCAAATAGAAGCAGGTAAGAAAAAGGATTGAATTATTTTGTGGAAAATGAAGATTGCATAGGTTAAAATATGTACAATTGTGCTTTTGCTTGTACGTAGTAGTTTGAAACTTCCCGTTTTTGTCTACCTTTTGGGGTCTAATCCATGGTTTACAGTAGAATTATAGGTACAGGTTCATACCTTCC
>CAYVLI010000429.1:0-2620 GCA_964452105.1 uncultured Nitrospinota bacterium | reverse complement strand
TTAAATTTGTTCCTGCATTCGACAAGCGCATCCACCATCCGCTCCAGGCGCTCCCGGTGATCTATCCCTTGTGTTTCTACGGCTGCGCAGACCACATCCAGGCATTCCTCGTACGCTCTGTCCGCATCGCCCTTGCTCATCTCGTAAGGTCTGGTCTGGAGCAGTTTCTTGCGAAGGATGTCTGCGGCTACCAGGGCTCGCCATCCCGTGCGCATTAGCTCTCCCGCATGCTCACCCATGCCGTCGTAGCCATTGGCCGATGAGGGGCAAAAGACCATGGCTTCGGGGTAGCCCAGTTCGTCGAGCAGCTTCCTGAAATAGGGCTCATATTGACCAAAACGACACGGACCGTCTGCCGTGGGCATGAAGAAGGCGGTCCTTGCAGGGTCGAAGTCGCTGCTACAAACTACTTTCATGAAATTACCCAGGGTGACCCTCTGGGGATAACACTCGTCCCCCGATGTGTACATACCGCCGAGCTCAAGCGTGCGCCCATCGGACTCGGGAGAGAGCACGGCGTTTACACCTATGGACCTGAAAGCGGCGGCGAAGGTCCTCGCTCCCGCGTACGTCATCCTGGGTATGTACAGGGTACGTCCATCTAAAGATTGACCGTCTGAGGAATTTTTTTCCACCATCTGAGCATCCCTTTGCTATCCAGATACGCTTCGCAGCGAGTCATGATACCTGCGTCGTTGCTGTGTCCGTCAAACTGTAGGGTGAGAAAGGGCTTGCCGGAAGCTTTACTTATAAAATGCTTGATGTAGGAGTCCGGCCCGCATTTAAAATTCGTGATATATATTATGTGCAGGTTGGGAAACCGGCCCACTATTTTGGCCGCGGCCAGTATATTTCTGCCGTAGTTCCAGTACATGTTATCGTTGACGTCCCTTATGTCCTCCCTGTCAAGGGAAAGGAAATCCATTGGTATAACGTTTATACCGTAATAATCTCTCAGTTTGGAGGGGACATCCAGGTTTATTCCTTTATCGTAGATGTTGTAATGCCTGCCGACCAAAACTATGCCCGGCTCACCGCTCTCTTCGAGACGTTGAAGAGCCTCCTCGCCCAATTCCTGCAGCTTCCGCACGAATTTCTCTTGCGCACGATAAGCTCTTTCCACAGCCAACTCTGCCTGGTCGCGCAGGACTTTATGTTTCCTGGCCAGCTCCACCAACGCCTCCGTGACCTTTTTTCTACCCTCACGGAACCTGATGGTGGGGCTTATAATCTGACTTTTTCTCGTCTCGAAGAATGGCGACCTTCTCACGACGAAAGGTAAGGTCTGCCCCCAGGGGCAGACGTGAGATTCGACCTCCGGATTAAAGGTCTCCGCATTAACCTGATTCGGGAGAAAGACGAAATCCACGCCCGCATTTATGAGTTCTGCAGCGTGCCCGTGAGAAACCTGGATTGGAAAACAGGGTTCGGCCACGGATAACTCGATCCCCTCATGGGCGATCTTTTTATTGGTCTGAGAAGATAAAAGCACATTGAATCCGATGTTTCTGAAAAAGGTATGCCAGAAAGGGAACCGCTCATAAGTGTACATGGAGAGAGGGATGCCCAGCGTGGGCCTCTGGCCGGGAGCCGGTTCGTATCCTTGAAACATCAACTCGTTTCTCAGGGCCGGCAGGTCGGGTATGACGGCTTTCCGCTCCGTCTTGGCCTGCTTCCTGTATCTGTCCGAGCATTTATCTCCCCAATAGGTTTTTTCTCCCTCCACATCGAACATCTGTATGTCGCAGTAATTGGTACAACCCTGACAGGCAAATTCCTTGAGGGTATAGTCAACATCCTCTATCTCGTAGCCGCGGAAACCGGTCTCCGCGTTGGTGCTCTTCATCTTGTCCATGGCCAGGAGGGCGGCCCCTATGGCCCCCATGACACCATTATGCGGCGGCACCGTTATCTGCTTATCGAGCACCCTGGAGAAAGCGGCAGCCACCGAATCATTGTAGGCCGTGCCTCCCTGGAAGAAGATGGCCTCCCCTATCCTGCGCCCTCTCACCACACGGTTTATGTAGTTATAGACTATGGAGTATGCCAGCCCGGCCAGAATGTCTTCCTTCTTCGCTCCCCTCTGGAGATAGGAATTTACATCCTGTTCCATGAAGACCGTGCATCGTTCACCCAAACGTATGGGGCTTTCAGAGCCGAGGGCAAGCCTGGAAAACTCATCTTTTATGCTGACGTCCAGCTCCTCCGCCCGCTCCTCCAGAAAAGAGCCGGTGCCTGCGGCGCAGGCCTCATTCATGGCGAAATCCACAACGATGCCCTTCTCCAGACTTATAAATTTGGAATCCTGCCCGCCGATTTCAAAGATGGTGTCCACCTCCGAGCCTATCAGCTTCTCACCTATGAAGTTGGCGCCCGTCTTGTGAGCGGTTATTTCGTCGTTGATGGTATCGGCGCCCACCAGTTGCCCGATGAGCTCCCTGCCGGAACCCGTGGTTCCCACGCCCCTCACCCTGACTCTGTGACCCAGGTTCTCCCGCATTTCTTTAAGTCCGCGTCCCACGGCCTGTATGGGCCGCGCCTCGGTACGGGTGTATATCTCATACACCACGTCGCCCTTCTCATCCACCATGACCAGGTTGGTGCTTACGGAGCCGATGTC
>CAYVLI010000428.1:0-2621 GCA_964452105.1 uncultured Nitrospinota bacterium | reverse complement strand
AGAATTCCTATTTCCCCCGGCCCCCTTTCAATGATGGGAGGCTCCAGTTCTCCTCTGGCAATATTTCTGGCTCTCCGGCTCAGGGATAAGATGGGTTTCACCAGCGTTCCACTTATTATTATGTTAAACACCACGAAAACCGCCGATAGAATTATCGCCAGGCTCGCGAGAGTCTTCTTCAGCCCCAGGATATAACCGTAGAATTCTTTTGTATCCTGCTCAACCAGCAGGGACCAACCGGTCGCAGGAAGAACTGTAGCCGCGGCGACGGTTTCCTCGCCTTCCTCCTGTTCGATTACTGTGCCGCCCGATTTTCTTGCAAGGTGGATGAGGTCAGCATGAGGACTCTTTTTCTTAAGGCGTCGAAGCTTGTCGGAAAATATTACGTAGTCTTGTTCATCCATAAGGCTTACATATCCGGTTTTGCCAGGTCTGATTATGTCGATTGCCCGCTGTAAGCTCTCCTCGGTCATATCCAGTGCGCCTATTAAAAACTCACCTCTGTTTAATCCAGGGAAAGTAATCGGTTGAACGAAGACCATCACCGGATACTCAACATTCGGCAGGCTTAAGACATAGACCTCTTCTTTCTCCGTTACGGATATATTTTTCCGCTTTAAGTATTTTACGATTTCTTGATTCAGGAAATGAGCTTCGGTGTGCTCTACGTTGATGATGCTGTAATCGGCGCCCAGAAGAAACAGGCCGTTGTTGAAATGTTTTTGCTCAATAGATTCGCGGGTGCGGTTGAATTGTTCGTCAACTACGGATATGGGAGCCATCAAGAAGGTCTTGCGTTCATCCGCAATGCGCTTCAACGATTCCTGTATCATGGAGAGTTCATGATTCATCCTGTCCGCAAGCAATGCCGTCAAAGCCTTTCGTTCTTCGTATTTGCCGTTTATGAAATTGCGCTCTGTCCTCCCCAGCACCATGTAAAGTATCAGCACGAGCGCGAGTACGCCCAGGATGGCGCTTCCTATCATCCTCGTTTTCAGGCCGATTTCAGACATACCTTTTCCAGGCATTTTGCGACTCTCATTTTATTTAGATGAGAAAATTTTATCTTCATCTGATACTTACCGGCTTCTACTGCCGTGACGAGTCGATAAATCCAACAACCGAATATCCTATTATAAGCTTGCTCACTTATATTTAGTATTTTACAAAAAAAAATTATATTTTCATAGCTAAAATTTAGAATTACTGTTTATTTACATGAGGTTATTCGGTTTAATACGTTACGGTCAAAGCAAACATAGCTGAAAACAGCCTCCTTCTCAAAAGGGTTCCCTCGGAAAAGCGAGTCCCCGATAGCGGACCAGGGACCAACCGTTTTAGATTACCGACACTTTGAATCAGCAAGATATTTTTCCTCCAAATGGGCTTCAGCAGCGGGTTTATGACCAATTTCCGGTTTTTTCATTTAATAAGCGACCTTGGATTTGCGCCCGTTCAAGCAACATTTTTATGCCCTGTATGCCATTGATTATAAAGCTGATTCCCGCCTTAACCTTGGATTTCTGCATCTATTCTATAGAGGGGGTTTTAACCCTCTTTTCTGTATGACAGAACATTCCGGTTAATGGCTGACAGATGAAATTTTCTAAAATATTCAAACTTAAAATTAACCGCTTCGAAGATATTTTTCAGTTCGGACGAACCACTGCAAGTCACAGAGGTCGCTTAAGCTACGGGGGTGTATGGTGAGCAAGCAATGTAAATATGTAAAAGCCGATGGTTCCCAATGCGGAGGTTATTCCATAACCGATTCCGAGTTTTGCTTTTTTCACGTCGCAGACGGTGCTGCGGCGCGTCTTGCCGGATGGAGAGGAGGCAAGAGCAGCAAAGCCTCGTCTGCCGCCACGAAGGGATTCGCTTTCAGCAATGTAAGCATCGATTCCATCCGGGATGTCATATCGCTTCTGCAGACGTGTATAAACGAAGTCCGCAAAGGAGAAGTGGACTCGCGGGTGGCAAACAGCGTAGGCTACCTGGCCAATATACTGGTAAAAGCGATGCAACAGGGGGAACTCCAGAGACGCATTGAGAATCTCGAGAAAAGAAGAGAGTTCTATGCGAGCCTCTGCCTCGACTCCTCGCCGAAGGAAAAAGAGCCTGAGGAAATGAATAATGTCGCCTCCAATCAGTATCAGTCATCATCGGCGCCGTCCGAAAAATAGACATAAAGACTTGCTGTCAGTTACTGAAAACTGATATATAATATGAACTGTTCGATAAAAAGCTCGTCTTTTCCGGAGCGATTAGAGAGTGCATCATACCCCTATACCCGGTAAACATTTGTAGAGCGGAGAGAGGTGCGCGCACCAGCTTAGCACACTCGGCGCTGCGGATTCAATTCCTTCTCCCCTGAAGGGAGAGCGCCTGGTGAGGGCGAAATAGTCAATCAGAATGGGCCCCCTCAATCCCTTTATAGAAAGACGCCATGAAAGTAAACGAAATCATAGAAGAGTGTTCAGAGATATTTCACGACCTCGACTTCACCCGCGTGAAGCAATGGAAGGAAAAGAACCAGGGCGCCAGGGCCATAGGTTACATGCCCATCTACATACCCAGGGAGATAATCCATGCCGCAGGCATGCTGCCCGTGGGCATAATGG
>CAYVLI010000427.1:0-2630 GCA_964452105.1 uncultured Nitrospinota bacterium | reverse complement strand
CCATTTCCCAGTTGGGGTGGCTGAGGGCCTCCTTAAGGGACGCCTTCTCCAGCTGTGCGTTATCGCATCCGTAGAAAGGACCTCCGGAAGCGGTCAGTATAATGCGCCGGACGTCCTCCTTCTCGGCGTCTGCCATGGCCTGAAAAATGGCGCTGTGCTCGCTGTCTATGGGGATAACGCTCGTACTGTCCCCGGCCGCCTTCGTGATAAGGCCGCCTGCCATCACAAGCACTTCTTTGGTGGCCAGGGCAAGGGTTTTCCCCGCCTCTATGGCGGATAGCGAGGGGAGCAATCCCGCCGAACCCGATATGGCCATGACCACTATATCGGCCTCGGGAAGCGCGGCGGCGTAGCAGGCCCCTTCCATCCCGGATACCACTTCGGAACGGGTCCCTTTCAGCCTTTCCTCGAGCTGTGCAGCGAGCTCTTCGTTATAAACGGAGACCACTCGAGGCTGAAATTCCCGGGCCTGTTTTTCCAACAAATCTATATTTTTTGACGCCGAAATGGCGGTGACGCGAAATCTGTCGGGGTTACCGCCGATCACGTCAAGCGTGTTCAGACCTATGGAACCGGTCGAACCGAGTACGGCTATGTTCCTGATTTCCATCATCGCTTATCTTTAAAAGAATCGCACCTGAGCGCATAAGCGGCTGCCCGTGTGCGGAGAACCGGCAGCAACCCGGGCGGGGATGTTTGCTCAGAACCTCGTCAATGTTAGCACATAATAGTAGAGTACAGGAGCGGAAAAGAGCAGGCTGTCCAAACGGTCGAGGAGGCCGCCGTGGCCCGGGATCAGGTTGCCTGAGTCCTTGGCTCCGGCGCTCCTTTTTATCACGGACTCACTCAAATCCCCCAGCTGCCCCATCACTCCCAGGAGCACTCCAAGGAAGAAAACTTCCCCGGCCGAAAACTGCCTGAGAAACCACCACTTTGCTATGAACGCCCCCAGGATTGCGCCTCCCAGCCCCGCAGCCGCACCTTCCACGGTCTTCCCCGGGCTTATCTCCGGAGCCAGCTTGTGTCGGCCAGCGTTCTTCCCCACGTAGTACGCCGCGGTATCGCTGAGCCATACTACTATCAGGAGAAAAAGGATATAGAACCTACCGTCCTCCATCCCATGCAGAAGGACCAGGTGCGCGAGCAGCCAGGCCACGAAAAAAACCCCCACCAGCGTGTAGGCTGCGTTCTCCAGCCCCGATTGAACGCCGCTTTTTTTCGCTATGGTAATAATAAAGAGGGCCATGGTGCCTGCGGATATCACGAACGTCATGAAGGAAGGCCGCCCATAGTAATAGCTCAAGACCACCAGAAAGCCGAGTATAATACCCATGCTGCTGTTTGCGGCGGTCCCTCTCTCTTTTATGAGACGGTAGAATTCCAGCAGACAGATGATGACCACGGCGCTGACTGCCAGGAAAAAGATGAACGGTGTGCTGAAGTAAACGAGTATTACTGCGATGGGGGCGAAAAGGAGGGCTCCCAGTATTCGTTTCAAGGTTAGAATCACCTCTTGAGAAGGAGTGCCTGTTCATGGGTTAGCCCAAACCTGCGCTCCCTTCTCTGGTATTCTATGACGGCTTCCAGGAGGTTGTTGCCTCTGAAATCGGGCCAAAGTTTATCTGTGAAGTAAAGCTCGGTGTAAGCTATCTGCCAGAGCAGGAAATTGCTTATTCTCTTTTCTCCGCTGGTGCGTATGAGGAGGTCCGGCTCAGGCAGGTCGGCGGTGTGCAAAAAGCTGGAAAAAATCTCTTCGTCTATGTCTTCTTCCCTGAGCTTCCCTTCAGTGACCAGCTTTGCCACTCTGGCAGCGGCTTCCAGTATCTCTGCTCTGGCCCCATAGTTCAGGGCGAGGGTGAGGATCATGGCGGAGTTTTGGGAGGTCTCCTCTTTGACCTTTTCAAGAACTCTCTGAACCACGATGGGCAGATGCTCTACTTCTCCTATGGTATTCAGCCTTATATTTTCACTGCAGAGCCTGCCCAACTCTTTTATGAGGTATTCCTGGAGAAGCTCCATGAGCCCGCTGACTTCGTCCCTGGGGCGGTTTAAGTTCTCGGTGGACAGTGCATATAGCGTTAGGGCCTTGATGCCTAATTTTCTGGCGCTCGTTACCATGTCATCCACCGACTTCACACCTGCTCGATGACCTTCTATTCTGGAGAGCTGCCTCTTCTTGGCCCATCTGCCGTTGCCGTCCATGATGATGACTACGTGACCGGGCAGCTTCTCCCCGTCTATTTTTTTTAACAGTTCTTCATCCAGCAAGAGTCTATCCCCCGAGCTTTCTCCCGGACATACGTGAAAAGAGACGCCGTTTTCAACCCTCCATGATCTCTTTTTCCTTGGCCTCGATTATTACATCCACTTTTTTGACGTAATCATCGGTTATTTTCTGTATTTTATCCATGGCTTTGTGGAGGTCGTCCTGGCTGACCTCCTTATCCTTCTCCATGGTCTTGAGGCTGTCATTGCCTTCCCTGCGCACGTTGCGCATTGCGATTTTCGATTCTTCCGCAATTTTCTTGACCATCTTGGCCAGTTGCCCCCTGCGCTCTTCGGTCAGCACCGGCAGATTTATTCTCAAGATTTTGCCGTCGTTGGATGGATTAAGGCCGAGGTTGGATTGG
>CAYVLI010000426.1:0-2648 GCA_964452105.1 uncultured Nitrospinota bacterium | reverse complement strand
TTATTTCTTCTGCCCTGATTTCCATTACTCTGTCACCCCCTGGTCATCCTTTTTTAAAATTGCCCGGGTGGCAATACACTCTAATACATTCTTCAACTATGTCTCAAGCGCCTCTCGCCAGGAAGGGCCGACCGTCATGCATCGATGAGCTCTTCCCTTATCCTTAAAAGCTGGTTCCTGAGGCTGCCGTCGTATATGGTGCTCCCTACCTGGGCTACCAGCCCTCCCAACAGCTCAGGATCGCTCTCCAGGGTGAGTTCCACCTGCTTGCCCGTCAACTCCGTGAGTTTCCCCATTATCTCGTCCCGCTGTTGATCCGGGAGCGGGGAAGCGGAGGTAACCTTAACTTTCAACCGGTTCTGTATCTGGTAGGATAGCTCTTCATAAAAGAACAGCACCCTATTCAAAAATCTGAGCCTGTCCTTCTCCAATAACAGATTCAGGAACTTCGCCACCAGTTCCGAAGTTTTAGATCTCTCTACAATGGCATCCAACACTTCCTGCTTGGCTGCAATGTTAATGGCAGGGTTACTGAGGAAATTAAAAAGCTCCGGATTCCCGATGATGTCGTTGACTTGCTTGAGTTCGCCATTAACCTCGTCCAGCAGGCCATCCTTTTGCACTATCTCGACCAGCGCCTTGGCATATCTTCTTGAGACAACATTTCCGACCAACTGTTTTACCTCCGATGAGCCGGTATCCAGTTCAATTTACAGGCTAACGCCTCAACAGCGCCTTTCAATCCCTACGCAACCCGTCGATGCATTCCTTGTTAATGCGCTCTCTGTCTTCATCATTCATGTTCTCTCTGAGCAAGTCTTCGGCCAACTCCAGTGCGAGCAATGAGGCCTCGGTCTTAAGCGAATCCACGGCGCGTTTCCGCTCCAGTTCAATGTTTATGCGCGCTTGTTCGATAACCCTGTCGGAGGACTTCCGGGCTTCCTTCATCAGCATCTGTCTGAGGTTCTCCCTTGCCCGTTCCGATTCGGCTTTAATGGCAGCCACTTCCTGCTCCATGCTCTGTAGCTTTGTTTGATATTCCTTGACTTTGGATTCCGCCTCTTCCTTTGCTCGAATGGCTTCTTCCAGCTGTCGCTGAATCTCCTCTCTACGATTTGCAAAGTATCGCGCCGGCGGCTTGCGTAAGAAAAACCAGAGGAGGACTACTATAACCACAAACTTTACTATGCGGGGAATCTCTGTAGCGGCTCGCCACCCCTCCTCGCTGTGCCCTGCAGCTTCCCCGACGGCGGCAAATACGGGGGCTATCAGCAAGGAAGACAAAGTCACCACTGCCAGCAGTACCAGGACTATTCTTCTATTGAATTTCATAACAGAGCAGCCTTTCACTCTTCTTTTTAAACCAACGACCTACCCAACAGCTTCTGGGCTATCTCCATGGATATTCTACGGGTCTCTTCTCTTAACCCTTCACGGGCTGCCTCGGCGGTTCGCTTAACATCCTCGGTGGCCTGCGAAATAATCCGGTGCGCTTCTTCTCTCGCCGCTTCCAGCATTTCTTTATGCTTGAGCTCTGCTTCACGCCTGACCTCCGCGAGCGCCTCGGATGCCTCCCTGTTGGCTCTTTCTATCCCTTCCAAGTACCTGTTCAGGAGTTCCTGAGCTTCCCGTTCTTTTGCTCTTGCGGCTTCCCTGTTGCCGTGTATGGTTCCATGCCGACTCTCCAGGAACCTGATGATGGGCTTGAAAAGAAAAGTATTCAACAAAAGCAACAGCAGCAGGAAATTTCCCACCTGTATCAATAGCGACCTACCGATGCTTATCTCCACCAGACCAGCCATATTACTTCACCCTGCACAATTTAAAACGTTTTGGATTGGCGCCTTCGCTAAGGCTTATGCGCCGGTTTTTAAACTTGACAAGGCACGATGCCCTGTAAAATGTCTATGAAGAGGCTTCAATTTTCTTATGTCTCTTGCCTTCACCGCCTTTTTTAAATGCAGGAACCAGAATGATGGGGGCTATTATGGTCGTAACAAGCGTCATCAAAATAGAAACACCGAATACGTCCGACTCGATAACTCCGGTGGCCAGCCCCACACCTGCCACTATCAGGGCTACCTCTCCTCTGGGCAGCATACCTATGCCGATCCTGAAGGCTCCCCTCATGTTGAACCCGACTCCGAGGGCCGGAATACCGCAACCAAAAAGTTTCGACACAACCGCCAGCCCGCTTATGACCAGGCCGAACATTAAAAGGGGCTCCATGGCACGGAAATCCACCAGCATGCCCATTACTACGAAGAACACCGGCACCAGCGAGTGGTAGAGGGGCGCCAGCCTCTCTTGTAGGGTCTCGGCTATGGGGCTGTCCGAGAGGGCCAGTCCCATGCTGTAAGCTCCTATGATCATAGCCAGACCGAACATTTCCGCCAGAGCCGAAGCGAAGAAGGCCAGGGCCAGGGCCAGTCCGACAGCGGCTCCTCCTGTCTGAAATTTCTCCATAAAGCTGGCGATCTTTTTGGAGAGAAGGATCCCTATTACGGTCAGGCCCAGCCAGAAGCCCACCGCCTTGATGGCGATAAACCCCAGCTTCGACATTGAGAAGCCGCCGCCCTGAGACATGCTCCCAACCATGGGCCGGCCCAGGCGGCCCCGCCAGGCGGCCCACACACCCCCCCCCCGGG
>CAYVLI010000425.1:0-2677 GCA_964452105.1 uncultured Nitrospinota bacterium | reverse complement strand
GCGCCCATCGGGCTGGTGCCCCAGTTGCTGGGGCAAGTGGAGATCATCTCCACGTAAGAGAACCCCGCCCCGTTGATCTGGTTTTCGAAAGCCTTTCTCATGCTCGTCTTTGAGAAATCGACGTTGTTGGGGTTGTGGGCCGAGACCCTGCTGATGTAAGAAGTCATGGGCAGGGTAGAAAGCATTTCGGCTACCTTGATGGGCTGGCCGTGAATTTCCGGGTCCCGCCCGTTGGGAGATGTCTGCGTCCTCTGGCCGATGATGGACGTGGGGGTCATGTGCCCCCCGGTTTCGGCGAACACGGCGTTGTTGGCCATAATGACCGTTATGTTTTCGCCCCTTGCAGCGGTGTGTATTATCTCGGTGAACCCTTCCGCGGAGAGATCGCCGTCGCCCTGGTAGGTGAACACTATCTTATCCGGCTGCATCCTCTTTATGCCCGCGGCCACGGCGGGCGCTCTGCCGTGAAGCGCCAGGTAACAGTCGAAGTTGAAATATTTATCGTACATGATAGTAGAGTAGCAGCCGACGCCGACCACCCCTATTACTTTCTCCCTTATATCCAGCTCATCGATGATTTCTGCGATGAGCCGGGTCGTCACGCCGTGCCCGCAACCGGGACACCAGATAGTGTCCGTTTCGTTGATTGAACGGGGCTTCTCGTACAGAGTCTCCATCGCTTGTTGTTCCATGATAAATCCCCCTTCTATCCTATCGTCTCTTTTATTGCATTTAAAATCTCGGCTGGTTTGGGCCACGTTCCACCCGCTCGTTTGTATAACTCCACCGGCACCCTGTGCTCCACCGCCAGCCGGACGTCATCTATCATCTGACCCTGGCTCAGTTCCAGCACCAAAATGGATTTCGCCTTGCCCGCCGCTTCCTTCATGGCCTTCTCCGGGAAGGGCCACAGGCTTATGGGTCTTACCATACCCACCTTCAGCCCGGCGCTGCGGGCCTCTTCGACCGCCTCGCGAACCAGACGACTCACCGAGCCGTAGGCCACCATGACCAGTTCCGAGTCATCAAGGTAAAGCGATTCGGCTTGTTGTTCGTTCTCCTTTATGGACTCGTATTTCTCAAGCATGTAGTCCTGCTTCTCTTCCCAAAGCACACCGATAAAATGGTTAGGCTCCCTCTTCTGGCAGCCGGTGATGGCCCAGGGTTTATCGTTGCTGACTTCTTTCATATCCGGGAAAAGCACAGGAGCCATCATCTGGCTGGTGAGGAAGTCGCCCATGATCATGACCGGGTTACGATATTGCTCAGCCAGATCAAAAGCGTCATAAGTCAGGTCCGCCGCCTCTTGCACAGATGCCGGCGCCAACACCATGAGTCGAAACCCTCCGTGGCCGCCGCCCTTGGTTACCTGGAAGTAGTCCGCTTGCGAGGGCGAGAAGCCCACGAGCTCCCCGCCGCCCGCATGAAGCCCCACGCGGGCCAGGTCAACTATGACCGAGGGCAGTTCCATGTCTCCCAGGTGAGAGAGGGTCTCTGTCATGAGGCTTATGCCCAGCCCCGAG
Organism: uncultured Nitrospinota bacterium; assembly: GCA_964452105.1. Lineage (GTDB taxonomy): Bacteria > JAUXIQ01 > JAUXIQ01 > JAUXIQ01 > JAUXIQ01 > CAYVLI01. The sequence goes on along the minus strand of CAYVLI010000425.1, from coordinate 1,154 downwards.
GAAGCGGTCATGGCCCGGAAACCGGATGCTGCAGCTCCAGACACCATGCTAATCCCTGCGATCTCCGTCTCCGCCTGCACGCAAATACCGTTCACTTCAGGCAGACGGTTCACCATGTATTCGAGTATCTCCAGGGAAGGTGTGATGGGATACGCAGAGTAAAAACGGCATCCCGCTCTCACGGCGGCCTCGGCTATGGCCTCCCCGCCCTGTATGAGGATTTTATCCGTCATGTTCGTACCTCCTGAAAAAAGGTCTTCTCCGCCTTTACGTGAGCTCGTCAAAGGGTGAAATTCAAGCTGCGGCGTCGCTCGTCTGATATATGGTTATGCAGACGTCGGGACACATGCGAGTGCAGTCCAGGCAACCGTTGCACTTTTCCAGGGCAACCACCATGGCAGGATGGTAGCCCTTTGCGTTCAGGTCAGGCGACAAAGCCAGTACATCCCTCTTGCAAAAGGCTACGCATCGGCCGCACCCCTTGCACTTCTCAGCGTCTATTTTCTTTACGATCATCGGTGTTCCCCCCATGCCATTACGCTATCAGCATCGTCGGAAAAGGTTATGAGGTTATAAGGAGCGTCACCAAATGCTGCGCCCCACGACCTCCCGCGGTACCTACCCAAAGAGCGGTCATAACTATACCACAAAACCCCTCGTCAACCAAATGGGGTCAGTGTTCTGATGAAGTGTTATGAATAAATCTTTCAGACCAAAGTATTCGTTGGTGACTTTTCTGGTTCGGGGCCACGCTGTATTCACTGGCAAGCTGTACAACTCTGTCCTCCTTTACTGCTTTAAGAGCAACTCTTCCCTTGAATCCCCCCATCATGCGACCCCCGCTGCCACATCATGCGGTTCCTCCATGAATTTCCAAATAGTGTCAGAAGCATAAGTCAATCCCTCTGGAGGCCCACCAGAATTTCGTTCTTCAGCGGCATGCCAGGCGTGCCCTGCATGCTGAACTCTTGATTTCGCTAGCGTAGTCAATAGAGACCAAGGCCTGTGATGCAAAAAAGCGCAGCGCCTCCAGTGGTCAATCTTACTGGAGGCGCTGCACTCGGGGGAGCAATGTTAGCCCGGAGGCACCCTCTGGGTGATTAGAAAGCTAAGTCGAGAATGAGGGTGAACAGGTTCTCGTTTTGTGCGGCGCT
>CAYVLI010000424.1:0-2678 GCA_964452105.1 uncultured Nitrospinota bacterium | reverse complement strand
GCTTCGCTCAGCATGACATATTACCAAGTGGGCTGAGCATTACACAATCCTTTGCTGTCAGGAGTGGGACTTTTTCAGGGTAGACGGTTAGTATAATTGAATTAGCCGCTTCGCTTCGCGCAGGTCTTCCGGGGGACCCACAAGGGTGATGACATCCCAGAGTTTAAGGATGGTGTCGCCATGAGGGAGTAACGCTTCCCCTTCTCTCCTCAAGCCCAGTACCAGCGTGCTTCCCGGCAAGCGTACCCTCCTCAGGGGACGTCCAGCCAGCGCTCTGTTCAGCATCACCCCTTCCGCAAACTCTATGCCTTCCGTCAGGTCGGTGAGCATCTTGAAGGCGGAAGGAAAATGCAGCGCCCCCTCCAGAGCCAGGGCAGTGGCCATTGAACTCTGAACGACATTGACTCCCATTTCTTCCAGGGTGGTAACCAGCCCCTGTTCATCGGCCAGCGCAATGACGTTGGGGATACCGAAGCGCATCCTGGCCAGTCGGCATGCTTCTTGTTTGATCTCGGGATTACCGAAAACGGCTATGAGAGCGCTTGCGCGTGAAGCGCCGGCGCTGTCCAGGGTCTCTTCGTCCTCAGGCTGTCCCAACACCACGTTGAATTTTCTGTTCCTTAATCGAGCTAGCTGCTGGCCGTCTCCGGTCACGAATGTAACCTGCTCTCCCGTCCGCACCAATCTTTCACCGAGAAATACGGCGAGCTGATCTGTTCCCATTATGATCGTCCCTTCCCGCTCCTGCTCTACGGGAGATGAGACCATCCTGCTGAATATCACAGGTGAAAGGGTACAGGTAAATACAGCCACCAGGATCACCGCGGAATTGGTCGCCGGACTGATGAGGCTCAGGTTCAGAGCGATAGCCGCTGCAGCGATAATCAGAGAGAGCCGTGAGGAGAGGAGGATACCCCCCGCCAGCGTTTCACGCCAGGTAAAAACGATACGGAATATTAGCGTCGGTCCGATCTTGACTAAATAGCTGGCTCCTATGAGAATCGGAACGAGCAGGAGGGCGGATCTGGAAGAAAAAAGAGCGCGAAGGTCGAAGCCCGCTCCCACCATGATGAAAAATATGGGGATGAAAAAGCCATATCCGATGGCTTCCAGTTTTTCCTGCAGAGCCTGTTCTTCGCCGCGGGAGATGAGGCTGATAAGCGCGCCCGCAAGAAACGCGCCGAGGATCATTTGCACACCCATGGCCATGGCCAAAAACACCCAGGCTACCATCAGGGCGAAAGCGCCTCGCACCTGAATCTGCGCCGTGGCATGAGAGAGCTCGTCAATTGTTCTGGAAAGCAATGGGATGCGCCTGGCCCGCTGTCCCAGAATAACTGCAACCACGAAAACAGCCAAGAGAAGCATGGTCAACATCAGCTCCATAGAAGCGCCGTGGCTTATCAGGGCTATTATCAGACTCAACAGAAGGAGAGTCACGAAATCCCCGATTAAAGAGCTCAGGAGCAAGACCTTCCCGTAGGGCGTCATGGTAAACCCCCTCTCTTTAAGTACGGGAACCACGACACCCAGAGAGGTGGTACTCAGGATAAGACCCATCAGTAACCCGTGGCGCGCCAGGCCGTGCCTGGTGAGGATAAATCCTATGGCTATGGCCAGAACCAGGGTGAGAAGGAAACTCACTCCCGAAAGGAAAAGAGGCCTTCGCAGCAATGAACTTGTATTCCCTTCACCTCGAATTTCCAGTAGTTGCTCGAAGTTCATTTCCAGGCCTGAAAGAAACATGAGAAAGGAAAAGCCGAATTCCGACAGGAAACTGAGCGCTTCTGTGGGTCTCACCAGATCGAAACCACTTTTTCCGATTATTATCCCGGCTATTATTTCGCCCACCACGATGGGCAGTATTACAGGCCTCATCCATCTGGATAAGAACGGCACACCCACAGCCAAAAGCGTAATAAGTAATAATGGAAATAGTTCCGAATTCATAACTATCGGCTTCCCGAGCCAATCTGTTGATAAAAAGGGATTCCGGCCCAACTACGGAAGCAGCACGGAGATACGCCCCTCCCTTCGACTTTCAATTTTTCGGCCTTTGTTTCAAATCGTATCTATACTATTACAACACTTTCAGGCTTTAGTGACTTATTTTTTGGTGGAGTTACAGTTGAAATAGACAAATATCAAAAGACTGAATATGCAGGGTTTTAATAAGAGTTTGAACGGTAAAATTGAGAAAAGGAGGAAAGACGGGGCTCTTAAGCGCCGAACACGACCTGAAAAAACTGCACCGGAACCACTACCAGCTCTTAAGGCCTGCACTTTGCGCACAAAGTCCAGGCCAACTTGCAAGTAATCCCTTTACTCCTAATTATCCCGCCTGCGCGGGGCCCGGGGGAACGGAGAACTCGCAGGGGACATTCGTCTGGCAAAGTCCGCAGCCGGTCGCAGATTCCACGCCGTACTCCTCGCGTTTATCCTCGAGGCATACAGTGTAAACGTGGTAGTAACATTTCTCCTTGTCGTGTCCGCCCTCGGCTGAGATGGCTCCCGCCGGGCAGCGCTCAACGCACTTGCGGCAGGCATCCTCGCGATAGTGGAGGCAGTTCCAGTAATGGTTCTCCACCTCTCTTGGAGATGGGATGAGCTTCATGTTGGTCACCACGTTACCGCAGCGGTGAGCTATTCCCGCCGGGGTGATAAATCCATCGCTCAGG
>CAYVLI010000423.1:0-2692 GCA_964452105.1 uncultured Nitrospinota bacterium | reverse complement strand
TCTCATCCGCCAGACCAAAAATGCACTGAGCATCTACGGAGACATACTCGATTATAAACACCTTGATACCAGGTGTTTGTCGGAGCGCCTCTGCCTTACGCGTTACCTTTCCTTCAGCAAGAACTACCCCATATTGTGGAATTTTATCTTTTACAAGGGCCAGGATGAGTGGATTCTGCTGCACGTCTCGTTCAACGATAGTGTGAAATTGTTTTTCGATCTGAAATGAAATCACGCACTGGCTGCCTTTCTGTAAAACCATCAAGCCTTTCATCAATGAAGGAGAAATTCATGGCTCTCAAGACAAGAGAAGAATATTTAGACAGCCTCAGGGGACAGAGGCCGGAGGTTTACATGATGGGCGAGAGGGTGGAGGACGTGGCTTCTCACCCATTGTACCAGGGCGGGATTAATGCCGTGGCAGCTACCTATTCCGCAGCTCACAGCGATGAACTCAAGCATCTGGCCGTATCGAAATCCGACATCGTAAATCAGGACGTCAACACGCTGGTCAATCTTCCCAGGAACTCCGAGGACATCATACGTCGCGTCAAGCTAATGCGTGAGTTGACCCAGCGTCATATCTGCGTAATGCGTTGTCTCACCGGGGATGCGCTCAACGCACTTTGGGCTTCTACCTTCGATTGTGATGAGAAGCACGGCACCGGTTATCACGAGCGCTTTCAGGAATACCTGAAGTATGTTCAAAACAATGACCTGACCGTGGCCACGGCCATGACCGACGTGAAGGGGGACCGCTCCCTGAGGCCTGGCCAGCAGAAGGACGCAGACCTCTATCTCCACATCGTTGAGAAGAGGGATGACGGAATAGTGGTGCGTGGAGCCAAGGCGAACATCACAGGCGCGCCTTATGCTCACGAGATGATGGTGCTGCCCACCAGGGATATCCGGGAAGAGGAGTCGGATTACGCCGTGGCTTTTGCGGTGCCGGTGGCCACCAGCGGGATAAGGTACATCAGCCGGCCTCCCGACATCTCCCGTGAGAAGCGCGAGATAGAGCGCCCCATACGCAGGAAGTACGGACATGTTGAGAACCTGGTGGTGTTCGATGACGTATTCGTCCCCAGTGAGCGTGTCTTTTTGTGCGGGGAATGGGATATGGCAGCCTCAGCCGTGCTCGGTTTCGCTAACATTCATCGCGGAAACTCCAAGTGCGGTTGCAAGTCCGGACAACTGGACATGATGATAGGGGCGGCCGCTCTCATAGCGGACTACAACGGACTGGCCAAGGCGCCTATTATAAGAGATAAACTGGCCGAGATGGTAATGACCGCAGAAATCGGCTACTCCTGCGGCATCGCCGCCGCCGTTGACGGGCGGATGCACCCTTCAGGAGAGTTCATGATTAACTTCTTGCAGGCCAACGTGGGCAAATATCTGGCTTCTGCTGAAATAGGAGAAGATTTTAAACTGCTGCAGGATATCGGAGGAGGCCTTGTGGTGACCATGCCCACGGAGAAGGATTTCCGTCATCCGGTCATAGGTGAGGACATGGACAAGTATTTGAAGGGCCGGGACGGTGTACCCACCGAGCACAGGATAAGGGCTTTTAAACTGATTGAAGACCTTACCGCTTCGGCTTTCAGCGGCTGGCTTATGGGTATCTCCCTGAACGGGGCGGGCTCGCCCATGGCGGAAAAAATAGAGGCCATGCGTAACTATGACCTCAAGAAGCGTTTGGCCATCGTCAAGGAACTAGCCGGTATAAAAGACTGATTCGGGATTTGTGTCCAAAATTCTGGAATTTTAACCTTGCCTGAACGGCGCTTTGCTGGTAGAAGGATGTTCGAGGAAAAGGGGAGGGGACAAATAGTCTTCCCACCGCTTTAAGATAAGCGTTTACCTGATTCGGCCAAATAAAAGGAGCGAGAGGAAAAATGGATATCGAAAAATTCTGGAAGCGGTTTCAGGAGCACATGAATTATACCGATGAAGAGATGAAAATATTCAGAGCCGACCCGGGAAAGGTCAAGATGGTGACCGAGACGTCTGAGTTCGTAAAATGCCGGATTATCGCCGAGGTCATCGAGGCCGGAGGTTGCCACGCCCAGCATAAGGTCGGCGACAAGTTCGTCATGGACGGAAACGGCCAGCTAATAACAAAAGAGTGTCCGGACAAGATGTGCGTATTCGCCGTGGCCGCCCTCGAAACACCCGTTAACATGATATATGAACGCTTCATGAACCATGCCGACCCCAAGCACGAACGCCATAACGTAGTTCAATGCTCTGACATAGGCCTTGATAAAGGTGGATGGGGCAAGATACTGATGAAGGTTTACGTTGAAGGTCCCGACATGAGTGCGTAGAGACGTAAGGCTCGTTGATTCAGACTGATAATAGGGGCGTATATTGGGGGAATTCTCAAGGCGAGAGTTCCCCCATAATTTTCCATTCATCGAGGCTCTCATGGGGAGGAGGAAAGCGTGGATACCATTTTAATAAACGGTAAAGTCGTATCCCTGGATGAACCCAACACCATCCATCAGGCGGTGGGAGTAAGCAGGGGTGTCATCGCGGCGCGCGGGAGCAGCGAAGAGTTGAGGAACCAGGCGGGGTCCGATACCGAGGTAATAGACCTGCGAGGAAAAGCTGTATATCCAGGTTTCATAGATTCCCATAATCATCTCATGCTGTACGGATATCTGCTTTCCGGCATGGACTGCGGGAC
>CAYVLI010000422.1:0-2697 GCA_964452105.1 uncultured Nitrospinota bacterium | reverse complement strand
CACCTGATAAACTTCGGTTTATTTCAGTTCGATATCTTCAAAGGGCCCGGTATAGTAGAAACCAGCAATCAGCCCCATCCCCGAGACCTTCACCCTGGGACCAACCCCGTTGGGCCAGTGCAAGGCGTAAACGGGTGCATGCATCACCCGGTCATAGGTCATGAGCTGCACCTGATGCAGCATGGCTTCCCTCTTCAGGGGGTCCAGCTCGGACATTGCTTTCTTGAACAGCGCGTCGAGATCGGGATAGCCTCCATAAGCGTATCTCCCTGTGCTTACGACGAAGGTCTGCAGCCTGGTAGCGGCGTTGCCCAGCGCTCCGCTGGCCACTTGCCCCAAGTTCTTGAGTTCGTGCTGTTTCCACTTGGCGATCATGGCCGCGCGCTCCATGGTCCTCACCTTCACTTTTATGCCCACCGCTCCCAGGTAGCCTGCAATCGCTTCGGCCATGGAGAAATACCGCGGTATGGGGGTGAGATCTCCGGCGTCGAAGCCGTTGGGGTAACCCGCTTCGGCCAGCAGATTTTTGGCCTTCTCCGGGTCGTAGGTATAGGGCATGAGGGGCAAGGTGCCCTCGAACTCCCGGGGGATTATATTGCCTTCCGGCGTGGATGCGCACTTCGTCTCGGCGCAACTGATGGCCTGCCGGTCGATGGCGTAGTTAACGGCAAGGCGGACGCGTCTGTCATGAAAGGGTGATTTGGGATCCCACTGGTCGAAGAACTCTATCCACCAGACGGCCATACCGCCGGAATAGACCAGGGAGAGGTTGGGGTCCTTCTCAACCTCGTCACCCAGGGAGCCGGACATGTTGTAGGCTATGTCCACCTCGCCCCGCTTGAGCATGGCCAGGCGGGTGGCGCCCTCTTTCACGCTCTTCATGACGATGGTCTTGACCTTCGGGGACTTCCTCCAGTAGTTCTCGTTGGCTTCCAGAATCAGTTCGATCCCCGGCTTGAACTCCTTAAACTTGAAAGGTCCAAGGCCCACGGGGTGCTTCTTGAAGCCGTCAGGGCCCACCTTTTCGGCGTAGCCTTTGGGCACTATCCAGGCCAGGCCTGATGCAGGGGTGCAGTAGAAGGTCTTGAAATCGGGCCAGGGTTCGTTGAGTATGAAACGGATAGTATACTTGTCCACCACCCGCACCTCTTTGACTCTCTCCTGGAAGAGGCTTTTGGAGGCTCCTTTGTATGTGTCGTAGGTGTACTTCACGTCCTCCGCGGTAAAGGGGTCGCCGTTGTGGAATTTCAGGCCCTTCTTGAGCTTGAACTCCCAGATGAGGTGGTCTTTGCTCTCGGTCATGGACTCGGCCAGACTAAGAGTGACTATGCCTGCCGGCATGGGTTTGCAGAGGGCATCGTGAATGGCATAGATGAACATGAAAGGCGTGATCCAGCCGGGTACTTCCCGGGGGTCAAACCAGGTGGGGGCGATATTAACATGGATGGCGTAAGTGACCATCCCTTTGGGTTTAGCATCGGCCACCCGGCCGCTTGCAAGGAAAATCAAGACCAGAATCGAAGCGAGGGCAAGGCATAATACCTTGTTGTATCTATTATTGCCTGATACCATCTTTTTCCTCCTTTTCTTCTTAGAAATGTTGAGCTATTAAAAGAATTTTTGAAATTATAAGCAGGCGAATTTAAACATAAAGCAGGAAGCAAGTCAACACCAAACGGACAAATATTTTAATTCTAAAATTATCTTATATTTAAGTGAATAAATATTTAGGTTTATAACGCATAAATAAAATGTTTTATAATAAGAAACGCTGCAAGAAGGCGGTCAATTAGAGGGGTTCAGGAGGAAATCAGAGGGTTTTTTCGGTGATGCAAGTTTTGTGTTCGGAACTCAAAATAAAACAGAGCATCCGTTCATCTTTTCATGCTTATGGAGAGGCCGTCCCAGAGGGGAATTATCGTTGTGGTGAGGTCGGGGTTGCTGTAGAGCATCCGGTTAAACTCTTCGATGTATCTCGTCACGCCTCCGTGGTCTCCCTTGGCCACGGTGCCGTACCATAAGACGTTGTGGGCCATTATGAGACCGCCGCTCCTTATCCTTGGGAGAGCCCTTCGTAGGGCTTCCGGATACTGGTTTTTGCCGCAGTCTATGAATACTATATCCAGTTCTCCGGGAATCCGGTCTATTACTTTAAGGGCGTCCTCGGTCCTGAAGTCGAGCCTCTCGAGCATCCCCGCTCTTTCAAAGTACTCACGGGCCAGCCTGGCGTTATCCTCGGATTTGTCGCAGGCGATTACCCGGCCTCCTTCCGACATGCCCAGGGCGAACCAGAAGGCGGAATAACCGTACCCGGAGCCCATCTCAAGCGCCCTGCGCGCCCCTGTGGCCCGGGCCATGAGCATCAGTATGTTTCCCAGCAAGGGGCCTACGATGGGGAACTTGTGCTTGAAGCCGTATTCTTCCATCTCCTTCAGAACTTCGTTGTCATGCTCGAAGAGGGAGAATAGGTATTTTTCTATATCAGGGTTCAGTATGTCCATCCGTTGGAAACCGGCTCCTTGGCCTAATATAGGGAACCCACGCTGTTACTTGAATACAGATGATCTCAGGTTTCCCTCCCTCGACGGTCATGAGCGCTAACTTGTAGGATACGATTAGTTTCGATTATTGTCGTCCTGCCAGGTCTCCGAACCTGGCAGGTTCAAATGCTGTCGGGTGCGGAAACCCGACAGCACA
>CAYVLI010000421.1:0-2699 GCA_964452105.1 uncultured Nitrospinota bacterium | reverse complement strand
CCGGAAATCAGTGTGCCCAGAACAAGTTCATCATCTTCAGCATAATTTTTGATTACCCTCACCACTCCACGGCCTATAATGTAGAGGGAATCGCTTTCCTCACCTTCTCTGATTATCAGTTCGTCGGCCAGGTAGGAACGGGAAACCATCAGCAGCGCCACCTCCCCGGCCTCCCGGTCAGTGAGCTCCTGGAAAAAGGGAACCTGGCGGATGAGGTCTTCGGGCTTCAGAAACAGTTCCTTGAGGGGTCTCTTGCGCAAATCACGGAGGCTCCGGCTGATCTCCTTTCTCATCTCCATGACCACCTTGTCGGGAATGATGCCCATATCCTCCAGCTTCTGATATTCCTCCAATTCTACGTTGAGGCAAAGTCTGGTAGAAATCATCGTCTGGACTTTCTCGACGTACTCCGGGAACTGATACGCTATGGAGTCCATACGCTCCTGCGCGCTGCCGTTCCAGGCCCTGTATAAATCCTTTGCTTCGTTATAGCCCCCTTCGCTGATGGCTCCCTGAGCATACAGCTTTTCTATCTCTTTGAGCACCTCTTTCGTGGCCAGATACTGCCCCCTTTCCTGCTCGTACAGTGCGGCTAACTTGCGAGTCTTGTAGCGCTGCGCCGGGCCTCTCAAAGGGGGAAAATTGCTTATCCAGTTCAAAAACCTGTTCTCCGATTGAGCAAAGACGGATTGGCCTTCGTTCCTTCTTTGCAGGGGCCGGCCCTGTTTGAGCCTGTCCAGGAGATAATCCGCCTCGTTGCGGAGGTCTTTCATCACGTTCTCCGATACGTAGCCGGACACAAATAGGTCATGGTACTGTACCTTCTCTACGTTGAGGCACTGTCGTTTGATCAAGTCGGCTTCCATGTGCCTGTCAAAACCGGACCCTCCGCTTCTCAGCTTCTCGATGCTCTGTTGAAGCTCCCTCTCCTCGGTGTTATAGGAGTCGCCGATCTTGTTGATCACCTGCGGCAGGAAAGTGCCCTCCTTCGACAAATGCGCCAGTTCCTCCCTCACTGCATGCTTTGCGGAAAGGATTCCCTGCTCTCTTTGAAACACTTCTCCCGGCGTGTACTTATTCAGGCCCAATTTGCTCATGAAACCACGGATGGTGACGCCATTCACCAGGAGTGTGAAAAGCACCACACCGAGGGTCATGGTGAGGATCAGGGGTTTGTATTTATAATCCTCCGGAAGGCTCAGGGCCAGGGCCAGAGCTATCGCCCCGCGCAAGCCGCCCCACCACACTACATGCTGGAACGAACGACTTATCTTCTCTACGCTCCTGAACTTGCATACCATCGGTATCAACGAGTAGATTCCTGCGGCCCGGGCAACATGAATAGCAGCAATGGTTGCGAGGACGTAGATGGCAAAAGTGGGAAAGGCCTCGAGCTTTATGCTCAGACCCACTAAAATGAAAATGAGCGAGTTGCACACATAGGCAAAGTACTCCCAGAACTTCTCCGCGAACTCCATGACCTCCGGCGAAATTTTCGCTCTGTGGTAACTGCCCAGCGTTACGCCCGCCGCTACGGTGGCCATGACACCGGATACTTTCAAATAATGGTCGGCCACTATGAAAGCGGCATAGGCGAGGATAGTGGTAAAAGTTATTTCCACCAACTCGTTGTTCTCCACCAGCTCTATGAGCTTGGCGAAAAAGTAGCCGATGAGCAGACCGACGACTATCCCCCCGAAAAAGACCACGAAGAAATCGCCCACTCCGCTCCAGATATCAGCGGTGGTGACCCTCTCCAGAAGCACAACCATGAAGATTATCTTGAACACCACTATGGCCGTCCCGTCGTTGAACAGGCTTTCTCCCTCCACCAGTATGGTCAGGCGCTTGGGCGCTCCCATCTCCTTGAATAGCGCTATGACGGCAACCGGGTCCGTGGCCGATATCAGCGCCCCGAAGAGGAACGAAACCCCGAGCGGCAAACCGGTTATCAGATGGAGCAGAATGGCCACACCTGCGGTAGAGATCAACAGGGCGGGGATGGCCAGAGTAATTATCGGCAGGAGGTTCTTGATCAACTGCCGGGAATCGAGGTTAAAAGCAGACTCGAAGATAAGCGCAGGCAAAAAAACGAAGAGGATTATGTCGGGAGTCAGCCGGAAATGGCTCAGACCGTGCAGAGGCCCTATGTATCGAGAGATAACTCCCAGAGCTATACCCGTTACGACCAGGAGCACTGTGTAGGGCAGGTTTATCTTCTTGGAAAGCATGGAGATAAGCGTGGTGAGGAAAAGAAGGCCCATAACAAGAACGACTATATTGAGCGCTCCCTCGTGTTCCATCAGCTAACCTCGCCTTCAAATATGACAGGCCGCAGCTTATAAATCACACAGCCTCAGATCGTTTCTTTTGGGGCTTTTTATCTATAAAAGTCTTTTATTTTTATATTATCACGTTCCAAACGAATAATGAAACAACAATGAGCCACCCATAACGGCCCCAACGCCCCGTTTTAAGCCTTTATATCGGCGCCATATAGTTTAAGGTTACGTCTCCTTACCAAAGATTATATTAAATCTTATATGTGCGCCACTCTCCGGGAACTGGAATTCAACTCGATTGATAAGTGTTGATTAGCGCCCTGGCTGATGTTAGACTTTTAAATAAAGCCAAGATTATTTGTAAAATGGAGCCGCACTTAACTTCTAACCTGCACAGAGACATGAACAGAACATCCA
>CAYVLI010000420.1:0-2707 GCA_964452105.1 uncultured Nitrospinota bacterium | reverse complement strand
AGGCTTCCTTGATGACTACCGGGCCGCCGCCTTTTATCATTTTAATGGCTTTATCAGGGAATGGGCACCTGGTGTAGCAGTAATCGCACGAGGGGTCTTCCCGCCTCCAGGCAAAGCACTTCTCCCTTTCCACAACAGCGACGCCCATGCGTATTTCTTCCTTTTCCGCCCTGAGCAGGGCATCCTCCGAACAGGCTTCGACACAGTAGAGCGCATCGCACAGGTAACAAGGCCCCTCCTGAGGGTAAATTACAGGCGTCCCCTCCGGCAGGTTATCTGTTTCCGATGCCCTCCTTATGGAAGCCTGCGGACACGCCTTTATGCACTCATCACACCTGGTGCAAAGCTGCCGGAACAGCGCCTCCTCAACCGCACCTGGAGGGCGGAGGCCGCTCGGGGCCGACATTTCCACCAGGCCATCGAAGGCATCCATCAAAGGTTCCAACAACTTGAAGAAGCCTTTCTTGAAGAAAGTCTTCCTGTCCATTTTATCTTCCATCTTGTTTTCCCGGCTTCAAGTGAGGCTCAGTCCATTCCCTTTTCTTTTCCGTGCGGCGTATGCGGTGAAAATCGCGGCGCCTGCTTCTGCTTAAATCTCTCTATAATCTGCTTGCGCATCTCCTTCTGTTTTTCGGATAGTTTGGCGGCTTGCTCTTCTGTCAGCACTCTGATCGTCTTCACCATGGTAAGAAACCTTGCCTTCTCTATCTTGCCGCGCATATTCTGAATCTCATCCAGCATCTTTTCCAACTGGTCGTCGGCCATGTTCCTCAATTTTTCCACGTTCATCATCTCTCTAAGTTCTTTGCTCTTTTCGCCATACTTCTGGCGCTGCTCTGCCATGGTCTTCTGGCCTTCCTCGACTATTTTCTTTATCTTTTCTATCTGTTTTTCAGAAAGTTGAAGAGCCTTTTTCATCTGTTCGTTCTGCCACCAGTTGCCTCGAGGAAGCTGTGCGCCGGCTACGACGGGCAAAAGCACCAGCGAAGTCATGATGACGAAAAGTGCGGTCCTGATCAATTGCTTTACCTCCTTCTACCACATACAAAAAAACAACACATTAAAGGAAGGGGGCGGTGCAACCGCCCCCTGATATCCAGTTAATACCCTACACGATATTATATTCAAGCAATTTTAACAGCCCGGAGGGTCCTTGCGGGAGCGTCTGATGCGCCCTGTTACAATAGTTCCCACCAGTCCACCCAGTAATAGCAGAAAGGTCCAGGCGCTCCCCGTCTTCTCCATGAACATCCAGGCGCCGAAGACCACCGGCTTAAGCACCGTACGCGTAGCTGCTCTGAGGCCGTCGTGACGCGATATGAAATCCGCGGGCCTCGGAGCATATCTGTAATAGGTTTTCACGAAAACCTTGCCCAGCGAATTATGCAGCATGAATCTATCCCGGAAATCCCTGAGCACATCGATATCGTAGGCGAACGGGGTTCCGTATGCTGCGGTGGCGATGAAACAACCACTGCTTCCACCGCCAACCGTGGTTCCTCCAGAGGGAGCGGGCGGTGAAGGAGGCGGAGGAGGCGAACCTAGCAATCCTACGCCCGAGAACCCTGGTACCGTTCCCGTTACGCAATTTTGCACAGTGTCCACGTCGGTCGCATCGCTGACTTGCTGATCCAGGTCCCCGTCACCGTCTGAATCCCTGAACATAATCAGGGTCGTTTCCGGTATGGTTGTGCCGTCCACAATTCCATCGTCATCGGCATCGGGGTAACAGAGCAGCACCTCGGTGGGAACGTTCTGCGTCTCATCGGAACCCAAAGAAGCATCGGTGGCGTCAAGAAAATCTACATTCACTCCCGTGATCGGCTCTCTATTAACTCCTGTTTGAGGATCTTGAAGTGTGCTGTCATCTATACTGATGTCAGACGCCCCCTGTTCTGTCACCTGCACGCTGACCGCTGTAGAGTTGCTCAGACCAGTCATGACCTGTGACGCCAGCATAAGGGTCTGCCCGCTTGGGGTCACCACCTGCACTCCGACGCCCGTCTGGATGACGACCCTGGTCCTGTCTCTCCCCTCACTGTCCTGGTCGGTCCCGACATCTGCGTTCGCAGTCACAGGGGTTACGGTTATCGAAGCGGTGGCGGGAGCGACTCCTGAAGCATTAACCGTCACCGTAATGGTTATCGGCGTGTCCGGTGGGAAATTGTCCACGTTGCCCGTGGCAACGAAGGGCCTTCTGGTCAGCCTGGCGAACTCTGTGCCATTCACATCGAAGACCACGTCGATCAACCGGGAAAAATCTGAGATGAGCACCTCTGCTGTGATGGGTACGGTGGCGCCTGAAACCTTCGCCCCATCATTCGGGCTGACTATTCTCACGGCCACCTCCAATGTCTCCGGTGCAGGGGTGACGAAGAACAGGTTTTCCCCATCGGCCGTTTCGGGCAGCGAAGCAAGCATCTTGGTCGCACTGGTGGAAACTCGTATGTCCCTCGGCCCCAGAGCGGCGCCGGAAGCTATGTCAATGTTAGCCGTGAGTATCGTCTTCGATTCATCTTCTGTCGTGCTGCTATCATCGGTCGCCAAAGTGACACTATTCACAGTGATGTTGCTGTCCGGAGTTCCGTTCAGCAGGAATTGGACGGTTGATTGCCCCTGAGTGAAGGTGGTGTTCACTCCGACTATCGTAACGTTCAGATTGGTCGTCCCCTGCTGGCCCGACCGCGGTTGCGCGGAGATAAGGAAC
>CAYVLI010000419.1:0-2710 GCA_964452105.1 uncultured Nitrospinota bacterium | reverse complement strand
CCTTCTCCCTCAGCACCCTGTAGTAATGGGGTCCGCAGGTGACCTTGATGTGCAGCGGCACCTTCTCCCTCTGGTCGTATAGCCAATGGAGCAGGTCTTCGTACTGTTGCGGGCTTATCTCCTGGTCTATGATGTTCTTGCCTCTCCCCACGGGCACCAGCAGGAAGGGGTCGAAGGCCACAGCGCCCAGGTCGTAAGCCAGCTTGTGTATGTCCTCCAGCAGGTGGATGTTGTGCTTTGTTACCGTGGTATTTATCTGGAACTCCAGTCCCACCTCATTCAGGTACTTTATCCCCTGGATGGAGCCATCGAAGGCTCCTGGCACCTGGCGAAAATTGTCATGGGTCTCGGAGTTGGGGCCGTCCAGGCTGATGCTCACCCTCTGGATGCCGGCTTCCACCATTTTTTTGGCGTTCTCCCTTGTAATGGAGGTTCCGTTGGGGGACATGACCATGCGCAGACCGAGGTCGGCGCCGTAGCGGGCGATCTGGAAGATATCCTCCCTGAGCAGAGGGTCCCCGCCGGTGAGTATCATTATGGGCTGTGCAAAAGATGCGACGTCATCCAGCAATTTCAGGCATTCTTCGGTGGACAGTTCGTTGGGATAGGGACCGAATCTCGCCGCTGCCCTGCAGTGCACGCAGTCGAGCTTGCAGCTCCGCGTCACCTCCCAGGCAATGAGCCTGGGGAGCTGTACGTCGCTGCTTTTATTTTCGCCTTTATGGCCGGGGTGCAAAAGTCGAACCTCCTGTTAAAATGATTGCCGGGTAAATATTAAATTCGTCCCTGCTTGAATTATATTACAGGCCCTGGAGCAGGGCTGCAGCTTTCTCGGCGAAGTATGTGAGTATTATGTCAGCGCCGGCGCGCTTAATGCTGAGCAGGGTTTCCATCATGACCTTTTGGCCGTCCACCCAGCCGTTCGCCGCCGCAGCTTGTATCATTGCGTATTCGCCGCTCACGTTGTACGCCGCCACGGGAACGTTGAACTCAGACTTCACCCTGTATATGACGTCCAGATAAGGGAGCGCCGGTTTAACCATTACTATGTCTGCACCCTCGGCCAGATCGAGTTCGACCTCCCGGATGGCCTCATCGCTGTTAGCGGGGTCCATCTGATAGGACCTGCGGTCTCCGAACTGGGGCGCCGAGTCCGCGGCTTCCCTGAAGGGCCCGTAGAAGGCCGAGGCGTACTTGGCGGCGTAGGACATGATGGGTACATCCTGGTAACCGTTCTCGTCCAGCATCTTCCTGATGGCCGCCACCCGGCCGTCCATCATGTCCGACGGTGCGACCATGTCCGCTCCCGCCTTTACGTGGGAGAGCGAGGCCCTGGCCAGCAACTCCAGCGTGGGATCGTTGTCCACATCCCCTCCCTTGACCACGCCGCAGTGGCCATGATCCGTGTATTCACACAGACAGACGTCGGTTATTACCAGGATATCGGATACCTCATCCTTGATGGCCCGAATAGCCCGTTGGACGATGCCATGGTCGTCATACCCTTCTGAACCCAACTCATCCTTCTTCTCAGGAAGACCGAAGAGGATAACGCCCGATATGCCCAGAGCCTTCACCTGTTTGACTTCGGCTACCAACTGCTCCACCGAGTAGTGATAGTTGCCCGGCAGAGAAGAAATCTCTTCCTTCACCATCTCTCCGGGGCGTACGAACATGGGATAGATGAAGTCGCTGGGGGAAAGACTTGTTTCCCGGACCATCTCACGGAACAGCTCGTTCTTCCGCAGCCGCCTCATTCTGATATCAGGAAAATACATGGCCGCTTCTCCTCATATTATCTGTGACGCCTCAAACCAAAAAGCCCTCTCATGTACGCCTCGCCCTCATCTTTGTTCCTTCCCCGTCAAGGGGGAGAAGGCTTAAGGAGCCTCCTTCAAATCATGTAACTACTCTACCTGAAAAAAGTGGTCTATCCAACTTTCCCGCCTTTGGTGGGAGAGGGAAAGGGGAGGGTGTAATATAATATTTTCATTTCGCAGTCAGGCGATGCCGATTTCTTCATCTGTAAGGTAGCATGCCGGGTCCTGCTGCCAGATATCCCCGTAAACCGCTTCAGCCCTTACTCTGAACCCGCCGCAGATGTCCTGCCACTTACAGGCCCCGCACCTCCCTTTAAGGACTTCCCTCTTGTTCCTGAGGCCGTACATTACAGGATCGGACAGGTCGTTCCAGATCTCACTGAACTTGCGCTCTCTTATATTGCCCAAGGTGTAGTGGTTCCAGAACTGGTCTGGATGCACGTCGCCCAGATTGTCCACGTCTGCAATCTTGTAGCCCGAACCGTTTCCGCCCTGCATCTTGAGGAGACCCATGACCTCCTCGGCGCGCTCCGGGTCCTCCTTGAGAAGGGTCAGGTAGAGGTAAACGTTGTCGCAGTGGTTATCCACGGTTAGCATTTCGACATCAACACCCCGCTTATCGTAGTCCATTGCTTTTTCAAAGAGGAAATCCACCACCTTGCGTCTTTCATCGGAAGGGACGTCATCGTCCACCATACTGGAGCCGCGGCCGGTATAGACCAGATGGTACATGCAGAAACGAGGGACACCCTCACGCTCCATTACATCCATTATTTCAGGAAGGTCTTTGTAATTGCGACTGGTGAGCGTGAAACGGATGCCCGTCCTGACATCGAACTCACGGCACAGGTGTATGCCGCGCATGGCCTCATCGAAGGCGCCCTCTCGCA
>CAYVLI010000418.1:0-2720 GCA_964452105.1 uncultured Nitrospinota bacterium | reverse complement strand
AAGTTTTATGCAGGGGCGACCTATTGTGGTGTCTTAAAAATAGGTTTACAAAATGCAGCAGAGATTCTTCGCTCCGCTCAGAATGACAAACTTGCGGCTCGCTTTGTCATGCGGAGTCACGCCGGGGGTGCGGCGACGCATCTCACCGTTAAGCAGGGATAATTCATAAATTGTCTCTGCAAGATCGTGCGGCCATCGTGGTTATTTAATGTTATTTGTGAGGGGCGACCTTTGACATCACCCGATAATAGGGCGAATAGGATATTTGCCCCAGTATGTTTATGCGAACTGTTATAAAAATTCGACGGCATTTTCCGCCAGATTATCCCCTCTTTGCAGGGGGAGGGTATGCATGGGCGCGCGGCTGTGCGCCCGATTATTTTTTTACAAGGCCCAGAGCCTTATAGAACCTGTCAGGAATCTCGTCCCTATCCTTATATATGTGCATCCTGCAGGGTTGGTCGGCTTCCTCCGGGGGCTCTATGGCCCATTGAATACGGCCGTACCACTCGGTGGCCATGATACCGTTCCACACCGCGCAGTGGGCGCAATATACGGGCAGCTCCTTTTTGCCGAAGGTCTGTGGTTGGGCGTCCTTGACCCGGGCGAACTTGCCGCCCTCGTCGAACAACCCCTTGCGCATCATTCTTCCGCCGCTGCCGCAGGGATCGCTTACGAAGGTGAACTTCTCATCGTCCTCGAGAACGGTCATCTTTCCCATGTGCGATTTGGCCAGGAAGGCCGTAACACGGGCGAAATCCTCCGAGCGCATCTTCTCCCAGGAATCGAAGCCGGCCTTCTGACTCTCGGCGCTGCCCTTGAGCACTTCGAAGAGCGCATCATCGCCGTAGGTGGTGTACGCCCAGTTGAAGATGGTCGCCAGCGTTTCCACGTAGTAGTCGTGTATGGGCATGAACTGAGCTTCCTTCTCGTCGAGGAGGTTATTCACTGCATCGCTGTTTTTCACCTTCAAAGCCTCAACTATTTTTTCGGAGACGGCAGCCTGCTCGCGGCGGAAGATGTTCTCGGCTATAAGCATAAGATCCTGGATGACCAGTCTCAGTCCTTTGAGCATGAATACGTGGTCCTTGGGAAGCGTGTCGCACATCTTGAGGGCGCCTTCATAATCGCCCCTGTCAACCGCTTCCCGGATTCTATCGTTAAGCCTTATGCCGAGCTCCCGCAACTCCTGCTTGTCCATGATGCGCTCCTCTATACAATTATCGTTGGCCCTATGATGGAACTTTCAGACAACTCTACTAAATTATACTCTAAAGTTTTCTCCACGTGTTGTAAAGCCTGTCCTTCCTCTATTTGTGGGGGTGTTCCTCGCGGCGGCTCCCCTACGGGGCGGGGACAAGCTTCGTCCCTTGTATTTCAACTGTAGCGGCGAACCTCGTGATCGCCCGATTTGCGGTTATCTTCCTTGAGCGAATACAAGATTCACTCCTGTTGTGAAAAGGTTTTCCCTGGCGAAAGTCTCCTCCCCCTTGACGGGGGAGGAACAAAGGTGGGGGTGAAAACTGGCCATGCTGACAGGTCTCCGAACCTAACAGGTTCAAATACCCTCGGGTGCGGAGACCCGACAGCACAGAAACGGCAGGAAAGACGACCGCCGCCGTCCGTTCATCAGGGACCGCCGGGTATAAAGGATATTCCTGCTGCGCCCACTGCATCCCCTATGGGTACCAGTTCTATATGCATGCGGCCTATGCTCGAAGGCTGCTCCAGGCCCATGGAGGCCAACCGGGTCTTCTCCCAGTTTCTCACCTCATCCTGCCTGTTATCGCCAAAATAGACCTTGAACACTTTGGGCAGGCTGCGGTTGCCTCTGGAGTCTTCCACGGTAATTTTGACTGTGAACCACATTTCCCAGCTCGTGGAATTGGCCACGGAGACGGTGTTCAGGTAGAGGTAGCCCTGAAGCTTCCCGTCTGCTGCGGTTTTAACCCTGAGGTGCCCGGGGGAATAGGTTGCTGCCCCGGGCCGATCCACCACATAGGTTATGAAGCTGATATCTCCGTTTGGGTCGGAAGCCCAGAGATAGACCCGCCAGGTTGTCCCCGGACTAATGCTATCGGCGGCAAGAACTCTCTCTATAACGGGTGAATCGGGGTTCACTCTCCCGTAACCCCAGCCGCCTCTTCCTGCATCGGCATATCCATATAGCAGGAGGAGCATTACCGCGGCGAGAAGAAAAGAGTTGCCCCTCGAAAATTTATTTAAACTGTTCATCGTCTTCGTTCTCCTGAAAAACTGGTAAGCGGTCTTTGCAGAGACCATTCGCAAATCGTCTCTGCGCACCTCACAATATTTATTATAAGGCATGAGAGGCGTTATTATGTAATCAAAATTACTACCGCCTCTACCTGTATTTGACGATGTTGCACAGCAATTATTCGGAGGGGGCTCGCATGAGCCACAGGGCGGCTATCTCTCCTATGGCGGGACGGCCCCTATCGACCGCCCCTCTTAAGCATTCTTTATATGATAAAGGACGCCCTTAACGTAAACGAGATTCTTCGTCCCGATTCGGTTGGACTCAGAATGACAGGATTATACGAGCAGTCCTAGCCATACCGGGCGCAGCGAAGCATCCCGCCCATCTAATCGAAAACTATATTCGTAACAGAAATGCAAGGGCTCTTGCTCCCCTCTCCGCGTGCGGAGAGGGGGAGGATAACCCTCAAGGGCGGGGCCGGGAAAAACCTTTTAGCCCG
>CAYVLI010000417.1:0-2723 GCA_964452105.1 uncultured Nitrospinota bacterium | reverse complement strand
CCCTGTATCCTCCTCCGTGTCCACCTGCCCGGAGGAAATGGCATTTTGAAGCGCTTCTACCTCTTCCGGAGTTAAGGCTTGCTTCAGTTCTTGATTCAATTCTCTACTACCTTTCAGGTTGTCGCTGATTTGGAGCTACTTTTCTTTATCGGATCATGAAACCAGCATTAAGGTTGAGCGCCTTCTCCTACTGAACTACGAACTCTGTAAAGTAGACTCTTTTTATCGCTCCGGTGCTTATCAGGCTGTCGAATTTGCTCTCCATCTCTTGCCTTAGCGTCATCTTACCCTGAGTATCGTTTATTTCCTCAAACGTCTTACCGGACAGCAGAATCAACATGGCGTCTCGTAGCATTGGCAGCCTTTTATCCACTTCTACGCGTATATTGTCGTCGGTCATCTCCAGTTCGATGGTGGTTTTCAGATAGCGCCTGCCGTCCGCATCCGCCAGATTAACTATGAAGGGAGCCATTTTATATATGGGGCCCATTTCATTGTCTGCCTCTGGTTTCGATTCTTCCGCTTTTCCTTCCTTTGTGACCTGCGTGACTTTTTCCGGCTCGGTTTTAGCCGAGAGATATTTTGTATAAGCAAAGTATCCGCCGCCGCCGGCGATAATAGCCACCACCAGAATTATCAATATCTTGAGGGGAAATTTCTTTTCTTCTTTGGTTTCTTCATCAGCCATTTGTCTTCTAACCTCCGTTAATCTATTTTGTTTTGGTTATTATCAGTTCCGCTCGCCTGTTCCTGGCTCTTCCCTCTTCGCTATCATTGGGCGCAATGGGTTTCTGGTCTGCATAACCCACTGCGGAAAACCCCCTGGGGGACAATCGGCCTTTATCTATGAGATAGCGCAGCACCTTGATCGCCCTATTCATGGAAAGCTCCCAGTTGGAAGCGCTTGAGGACAATGCCACGTTATCCGTATGGCCTTCTACTCTGACGAGATATTTTGTCGTGGCCAGGAAATCAGCTATATTGTCCAGGAACGGAAGCACAGAGGGAGACAGGGCGGTGCTTCCAGATTCAAATAAAATCTTGTTCGGCAATCTTACTATCAGGCCTCGAGCATCGGCGAAAATCTCCACGCCGCTCAGGCTGAATCTGCTGTCGCGACTTTCTTGAGCCATCATATCCTGTAATTTATGAGCGGCCTTGGCAACCTCACCCTCTTCAAATCCACTTACACTGGATAGGGGGTTAGTGCTGAGCTCAATGTTTTTCCCGTACTCCAGGACTCCCAGAGCGCCCTGCAGACTGCCGAACATCTCCTTTAATTTTTTCGAGTCCATCGACGACATGGATAGCAGCAGCACGAAAAAGGTTATGAGCAGCGTAATCAGATCGGAGAAGGTTACCATCCAGCCGGTCGTATTATTGGTCTCTTCCTGGCTGTATGCTCTTTTTCTTCTCGCGCTCATGGCTCGCTGTTCCACATGTAGGATTTGAGCTTGAAGACGAAACCTTTGATGTCCATAAGGTTATGCCACTTGAAGGAAGCCTTTCTCTGGATTTTGTTCAAAAATACTATGCTGACTCTCCTGCCGGATGCTTTGGCGCTGCCGGGACCATCGGTTGCCAGAGGTTTGTACCGACCATAGGCAGCGGCCGCAAGCCTGCCTTCGGATATGCGCCCATTCTCCATAAGGTATTCCACCACTCTGACCGCTCTGGCGCCCGAGAGCTCCCAGTTTGAAGGATAGCTTGAGTTGCTCATGGGTGTATTGTCCGTGCGGCCTTCCACAAAGACGTCGTTGGCGGTTATGCTTATGAGCTTGGCGATGTGGTCGAGGAGCGGGGCGGCGGAAGGGGAAATCTCGATTTCTCCTGGTGAAAACAGAATCTGGTCAGATATGGTAATGCTGAAAGTCTCTTTTTCTATGTTAAACTGGACTTCATTATCCAGATGCCCATTATTCACGTACTTGATCAGTTTCTTCATTGCTACATCATCACTCTTGCTGGTTATGCTTCCGGGGGTTATGGGAGATGCAGAAAGCAAGGGCTCATCTCCTATGCTGGGTCTGATACCCCCGGGCATGACGCCGAAGCTCCCCAGGAGGGAACCAATGGCTTCTCTCGCCTTTGCGGCGTCTACGGTGGCGATGGAGTTGATCACTACGAAAAAAGAAAGCAAAATCACGCTGAGCGAAACGAAGAGCATGATGGTGCTGTCTCCTCGTTTCTCCTCGTTGGTCTTATTTTTATGTTTCATCTTTTCCTCGAGCGGATGATATCAACGATCCGATTTTGGAACCCTATTCTCTACTAATATCCTGTGAGTGGTAACTGCCATTCGGCTCACTCGAACGAGCTCTTTCTCGTTTTTGGAGCAAGGAAAGCGTTGAGTTTCTGCTCGACCATCCTGGGATTGTTCCCGTTTGATATTGAAAGCACTCCTTCCAGCGCCAACTCTTTGGAGAGACACTCCTCATAGCTCCTGTTCTTTAACTTGCCCGCCAGAGGCAAGAAAATTATGTTGGCCATGATCGCACCATAAAAGGTGGTGAGCAGCGCTATTGCCATGGCCGGCCCTATTGTGCTCGGATCGTCCAGGGATTGAAGCATCTGGACCAATCCGAGAAGGGTTCCGATGAGCCCCATTGCCGGTGCATAAGTCCCCATGCTGGTGAGTATATCCGCGCCCAGCTTGTGTCGCTCGCGGAGCTGCTCTATTTCCGTCTCCATCATATTTTCGATGGTCTGGGGCTCTATGCCGT